>PMHC01000196.1:432-9616 GCA_003156495.1 Acidobacteriaceae bacterium | reverse complement strand
CGCGCCCGGCGGCTGCGGCAGTGGCCCTTCGCTTTGGGCGCGCTGCCGCCGGCGAAATCTTAAGACAATCTCAGAATCGAAAGCGCAAAGGCTCCGTTGCGCCTGCGGGCAGTCGCGACGCAATCTCCTGTCGATTGTGAAGTTGGTAAAAAGATTGAATCGGACTAACCGTACTGTGTTTGCTGCTTCTGATTTTTGCTTTTCCTAATGACATTCATGCCGAGTACGGTCTGTAAGATGCCAATAAGGTGAATTGCAGAGTGCTCCTCCGCCCGCTTGTATTTCGTAAGCCGCAGTGTGCTTTTTGCCGCCGGCATCGGCATCGCAGAACGGTTGGAGGTGAATCGCGATAAAAAGAGGACAAATTGGTGGAGTCCATACAAAGCAGTACTCAGGCGGTGGATGTGCCCTTGGAGGCATTGAAGCTCGGGCGCGGTTTGCAACAGTTCAAAATCGCGGCCATTACGATGGTCAAGAACGAACAGGATGTGATCGAGCCATTCGTGCGTCACAATCTTCAACTAGTGGACTACATGGTGGTGCTCGATAACGGCTCGGTTGACGAGACCAGAAACATTCTGATGCAGTTGGCCAAGGAGTTTCCGCAACTGGCCGTGCTGCACGACGGTTCCTTCGGCTATACGCAAGCGGAACGGATNNCCGCGCCCAAAAAACCTTTCCCGCCGATTTTGTCTTCCTGCTCGATGCCGACGAGTTCGTGGATTGTTCGGATCGCGATTCCCTGCATGCCATTCTGAATACGATTCCCTCCGGGGGAATTGGCGTTATGCCCTGGTGCTCCTTTGTCCTCAAACCGGGCTGTCATCCCGCACCCGACGGCAATAGCGATCCGTTGCGCGCCATGGTCTGGCGTCGCCGCATGGAAGTTTCTCAGGAGTACAAGGCCATCGTGCGCCTGGACCGGCAGAGCGCCGACTGGGTCAAGGTTCTGCTGGGCAACCACTGGGTACGCACGGTCGCGGACCTTAACCTGCCCGCGCTCCGGCTCCCCGAACTTAGGCTGCTGCACTTCCCGGTACGTAGCCGGGAGCAATTCGCCGCCAAGTGCGTCGTCGGCTGGATGGCCTATCTGGATAAGGACCCGTTGGCCGAGCGCCGTCAATTTGGATTCCAGTGGCGGGATAACTTCAAGCTGTTGATTGAAGGCCATCCCTTCGACGATCAACTGTTGGGACAGGCTTCGTTTTTGTATTCGGCTTCACCGCGGCCGATCGATTGGGATACCGATGTCGTCAAGGAAACTCCGCAGTTGAACTACGAGCGGCGCTACTCGACCGGCTTGTCGATGGATACGCTGCAACTGGTCTCCCGTTCCTGGCGGCAGGCGATTATCGGCAACCCCGACCGCGTGGTTGCCAAGCTGCTCAATGAAGGAAAGCAGAAAGAGGCTTTGGTTTATCTCGAAGACGCCATCGCGCAAGAAGAAAGCGCCGTGCTCTGGAACGACTGGGCGATGCTGCACCATCGCGGCGGCGATCTGAAGCGGGCCGAGAGCGGCTTTCGCCGGGCATTGATGCTGGACGAGACCGACCGGATGGCGTCGGTGAATTTGGGGCTGCTGCTGTTTTCGCAGGGACGGTTGAAAGAGGGATGGCCATTCCTGAAGCCCTATAAAGACACGCTCAATGAAAAAGAGGCGGCGCTGCTGCATTCCTTTTCCGAGCGGATGCGGAAGCAACTCGGTTTGCAGCCCAAACAAGAGACGCAGCTTAGTGGAGCCTCTTCTGCAATGAACAAAACTTCCACGTCGGCGCCGGAATGCGTCTTGCCGTCTGCTTTGCCGGCTAGCACGCAAGGCAAAGGCAAAAATTTGGGCGTCGTTCTGCAAGTGGTCGATCCGCCGGTCATCCTTAACGAGGATCACTTCCGGCCTGTAACCGATATGCAGCGCGCCATGGAATTGTTCAAGGCCAGCATTCGCTTCGTCGAGGTCGAGATTCACTCCTACTGCAATCGCAACTGCTCCTTCTGCGGCAATTCCTTCCTCGACCGGCGGAGCAACAAAACGCTGATGAATCCGGCGACGTACTCGAAGATCATCGACGATCTGTCGAAGATCGACTACGAGGGCGTCGTCTGGTACTCGCGCTACAACGAGCCTTGCGCCGACCGGCCACTATTCATCGAACGGCTGCGCGAGGCGCGGGCCAAGCTGCCCCACGCCCATCTGCAGACCTTCACCAACGGTGACTACATTACCGCCGAGTATATCGAAGCGCTGCGCGATGCCGGTCTGAACCGGCTTTCGATCATGGCCTATCTGGGTAAGGACGAAAAGCCCACGCAGGAAAATTTCCTCAATGCCATGATGACGCGGCTCGAGAAGCTGGGCGTTGCCTGGAAGTTCGAGACTCCTAGCTGTGCCCGGATTGAGATTCCCGGCATCGATGTGACCTACAACTACACCGACTTTCTCCGCTTCGGCACCAATCGCGGCGGCGCGCTGGCCACGGGAAGCATTATCAAGCGGCTGTCGCCGTGCACCGTTCCCATTACCGATGTCTACATTGACTACAACGGCAGCATGGTGCCCTGCTGCGACATTCGCTCGGATTATTCGCTGCACAAGGATTTTGTCGTCTACAAATTGACGCCGGAAAACAGCATCTTCGAGGGCTATGCCAACAGCAAGCTGGTCGCCTGGCGCCGCACCCTCTCGCGTTTTGGAAAAAAACAGTTTCCTTGCGACACCTGTTCGCGGCGCACCTATACCGGAACGCCGCCCGTTGCTTCCATGTTCAATATCATCGAAAGCAAGATCGGGCCGGCCTGAGTTTTTCTGGACCATTCGGGGCGCGGCGTTATTTGAATGCGAGTAATTGCTGCGCCACCGGCCGAAAGCTTTTGCGATGGAGCGGCGTTGGCCCCAATCGCCTGAGCGCTTCTAGATGTTCAGGCGAGCCGTAGCCTTTGTGGCGCGCCAGGCCGTAGCCGGGATAGACGGCGTCCAACTCCACCATGAGCCGGTCGCGGTAGACTTTGGCCAGCACGCTGGCCGCGGCGATCGAGAGACTCTTTCCGTCGCCTTGAATCACAGCCTGCTGCGGTCCATTCCAGTCGATCGTGTCGCGGCCGTCGATCAGCAGAAAATCCGGCGCAAGGGCCAGTTGCGCTGCCGCGCGTTGCATCGCCAAAAGCGAAGCGGCGCGAATATTGATGCGGTCGATGGTCTCCACATCCACGGCGGCGATCGCCCAAGCTATGGCGCAGTCGCGAATCTCGGCGTCAAAATAGTTGCGTTGTTTTTCGGTCAGTTGTTTGGAGTCGGTCAACCCTGGCAAAGGGAAATCGAGGGGAAGAATGACAGCGGCGGCGACGACCGGACCAAAGAGCGGTCCGCGCCCAACCTCGTCGAGGCCGGCGATGCGCCGGAAGCTTCGCTGCCGAGCGGTATGCTCCAGCGTCCAGTCACACTCCGGCTTATCTTTGCGCGCTCTTGCCATGCGATCAATATAAAAATCGCGTCTTTCGGTTTCGGCAAAAAACAACCCCGGCCGAAGCCGGGGCTGTTGCTAAACCTACGGTGCGCGCCTTAGGCCCGCACTTTGCCGGTGACGCGGTCGATTTCCTTCAGACGAGCAGCCTTGCCGCGCAGTCCGCGCAGATAGAACAGCTTCGCCCGCCGCACCTTGTAGCTGCGGACTAACTCGATCTTATCGATCACCTTCGAGTTGAAAGGGAAGATGCGCTCGACACCCTGGCCGAAGCTCATCTTGCGCACGGTAAAGGTCCCCTGGGGACCGTGATTAACGGCAATCACGAGGCCTTCGAATGCCTGCAGGCGTTCTTTATCGCCTTCTTTGATCTTGACCTGGACGCGAACTTGATCGCCGGCGCCAAACTCCGGCAGATCGGTGCGCTTGAGCTTGTCGGCTAAACGCTGCATTACGGGATGAATTGACATAATCGTTTCCTACGTTTGAACTCAGAAATTCAAGTTTAGCAAAGATTCCCCCGTTGCGCCTAATCGTTGCTCAATTGGGGCTTGCGCATGGGGCTTGCGTAAAACTTTCAAGCGATGGAAAGCCCTTGTCGCGCGGCTATTCGTGCGTGCGGGCGATCTTCGATTGCGCCGAAAAATAGATGCGGCGCGCGCGGGCAAGAGTGGAGATTGAAGGCGTGCGGGTACATTTCCACTCCGGCAGGTAAGCGCGGCCGAGCGCGTTTTGGCTTTCTTTGCAGAGGCTGCAATTTTCGATGCTTTCGTCTGCCAACTAACAGTTTTTTGCTCATTTTGCAGAATGCGAAGGAACCGAACACTCTTCCGCTTCGCCATGAGAAAGCTGTGGAAAAGTATGGAGGGGGTAATTTGTAAGTACATTAAATAGAATGCTTTCTTAAATTAACATTCTGATAATGCTGCGCTTGCATATTTTGCTTGACAATCGTGCTTCATGAGATACATCATAAATACGGTCACTCTATACACACACGGAGGTTACAGATGCGCCCTGCACTAGCAACTACTACTCTTCTCCTCTCGTCAATCCTGCTTCCCGCTGCGGCCTATGCCAGCAAGCCTGCTGACGATACGGTCGCCCCAACTGCTTTTCGTGTCAGCACCGGTGTAACCGCTCCCAAACTTATCCGTTCCACCGACCTGAATCTTCCCGATTCCATCAACGCGTTTCCTCTCCCCGGCAACGCACAGGTCGGGGTGGCTTTCACGGTTGATGAAAAAGGCGTCCCGCAGAGCGTTCACGTCGTCAAGTCGCTCAACCCCTATTGGGACTCGCGCGTGATCGATGCTGTCAGTCGCTTCCGCTACACCCCTGGTACGGTCGACGACCAAACCATCCCCGTCGACATGGACCTTACGGTCAATATTGCACGGTAGTCTTCCCCTTCCACTGACGAGATGCCGCACCGGTCGGGATGCGGCATCTCGTCTCGATTCACCTCTGCTTTTCCATTTCCTTTCAGTCGCTTAATTTCAGCCACTCAAGCTTTTTGCATCTGCTCCAGCATGCGCCGATCCTCGACGCTTAATGCCGCGCGTTGCAGCAGGTCTGGCCGGTTTTTCAGCGTTTTACGCAACTGCTGTTCGCGCCGCCAGCGCCGGATCTGCGCATGATCGCCGTTGAGCAGTACCTCGGGCGCGCGCAGACCGCCGAACTCGGCTGGCCGGGTGTATTGCGGGTAGTCGAGCAGACCGCCGGCGCCGTGCTGCGAGCGTGGTACGCCGTCGAGATCGAGGTCGATTTCGTCATCGGCCGCGCCAAAGCTCTCAAATTCGCTTGAGGCTTCATTACCCAGAACGCCGGGGAGCAGGCGCATGGCCGCGTCGACAACAACGGCCGCGGCCGGCTCGCCGCCGCTCAAAACGTAGTCGCCGATCGATAGTTCCAAGTCGCAGTAAAGCTCGTTGACGCGTTCGTCGACGCCCTCGTAACGGCCGCAGATCAGCACCAGGCGATCGAGCCTGGCCAACCGGCGTGTCACGGCCTGGGTAAAAACGCGGCCTTGAGCGGAGAGCAGCGCCACGCAGGTTTTGCTCTTGTCTTCTGACGTGCGCTCGGCTTTGGGTGCGATTCCCAGATCGGCGAGAGCCTCGGCTAGCGGTTCGGGCTTCAGCAGCATGCCTTCGCCGCCGCCGAAGGGGCGGTCGTCGACGGTGCGATGGCGGTCGTGAGTGTAATTCCGCAGATCGTGCAGTGCGATCTCGATCAGGCCTTCGGTTTGCGCCCGGTGCACGATGCCTTGCGCGAAGACGCTTTCGAAGTAGCCGGGGAAGATGGTGACAATGTCGAAGCGCATAAAGGAAATGATAAGGCAGGCCCGGGGTTCGATTGAGAACTCCGGGCTTTAGTTTATGGGGCGCGGGTTTTTGAGAAGTTATGCCTTTAACGCAGCGGAGACGGAGGCCGCCAGCGGGGTGCTCGGGTGGCCGATGAGTTTGGCGAGTTGGCCGCCGTCATCAAAGAGCGCGCCTTGGGCCGCTCCGGCATCGAAGGCGGCAAAGGCTTGGGCTACAGGAGCGGGAAGGCCGACGCCGACAAGGGCGGCGGCGTAGTCAGCTTCGGAGAGGTTCTTGTAGGGGATCGACTTGCCGGTTTGGCGGGAGATTTCCGCGGCCAGCTCGGCGAGCGTGTAGGCATGGTCGCCGGCCAGTTCGTAAACCTTGTTTTGATGCTGGGTGGAGGAGAGCACGACGGCCGCGGCTTCGGCGTAGTCGGCGCGTGCGGCCGAGGAGATTTTGGCGTCGCCGGCGCTGCCGAGGAAGGCTCCGCCAGCGACGGCTCCGGGAACCGAGGCGGTGTAGTTTTCCGTGTACCAGCCGTTGCGCAGAATCGTAAAAGTGAGGCCGGAGGCCTTCAGGTCGGCCTCGGTTGCGAGATGCTCGTCGGCCAGCGATACGATTGCCGAAGTATCGGCATGGAGCAGGCTGGTGTAGACAATCCACCGTACGCCGGATTTTTTCGCGGCCGCGATAACGTTGCGATGCTGCGCGACGCGGCTGCCGATTTCATTTGAAGAGACGAGCAGGAGAGCTTGGACGCCGGCCAGGGCGAGCTCAAGGCTGGCGGGGTCGCTGTAGTCGGCCGGGCGTACCGCGACACCGAGGTTGGCGGCTTTGGCGGGGGTGCGGGCAAGCGCGATGAGTTCAGCGCCGGGCAGCTTGGCTTTCAACTGTTCGATGGCGAGCCGGCCCAATTTTCCGGTCGATCCGGTGATGGCGATGGGGTTCATAAAAAGCTCCTTCGTTGGTTAAGATGAATATGTATCCATGCAGGTTACAAACTAAAGCAAATTTTTTATTTCCGTTGTGTCTCCTGAACCGAGCGCAGCAGCGAAAGAATCGTGGTGCGGGCCAAGCGGGCTTCCATGGCCTGTTCGGCCTCGTCGTAGATGGGCGACAGAATGCGCTGAATATTTTTGCCGACGGGGCATTTGGGATTGGGCGTCTGGCTATGCATGGAAAAGGGCGAACCCTCGTTGAGCGCCTGCCGAATGTCGCGCAGAGAAAGTTTTCCGGGGGCGACGGCGAGCTCCCATCCGCCGCCGTTGCCGGGCTGTGAAGAGACGATTCCCAGCTTACGTAGCGTACCGAGCAGACGCCGCACGACCACCGGATTGGTGTTCACGCTACCGGCAATATACTCCGAAGTCAGTGCCTTGCCGGCCGACAGGGCCAACAGGGTGAGGACGTGGAGTGCGACGGTAAAGCGAGTGCTGACGTTCATGCGTAACCATTGTGGATACGATTAAGCGGGCTGTCAAGATTTGACCGGCGGGTTTGACCGGCGGCGCGGTTCTGGACGCGTGGCCGGGCAGAACTTATAAGATAAGAGCGAATCCAGGAGGCGAAGTCGGTGCCAATTACGAAGATGAAGGGGAAGATCGTACTGATTACCGGGGCCAGCGTAGGGATCGGCGCGGCGACGGCGATGGCCTTTGCGGCCGAAGGGGCCAAGCTGCTGCTGGCGGCGCGGCGTGCCGGCAAGCTGGCCGAGGTAGCCTCGCGGGCGCTCGAACAGGGCGCGGCGGCCGTGCACTCGGTCGGTCTGGACGTGCGCGATCGCAATGCGGTGCAGCGGATAATCGACGAGCTGCCGCCGGAATGGTCCGAAATTGACGTGCTGGTGAACAACGCCGGGCTGAGCCGCGGCTTGGAGAAGCTCTACACCGGGCGCATCGACGACTGGGAGGAGATGATCGACACCAACATCAAGGGGTTGCTGTACGTATCGCGTGCGGTGGTGCCGGGAATGGTGGAGCGTAAGCGCGGGCATGTGGTGACGCTGGGTTCGATGGCCGGCGAGATGGTGTACCCGAATGGCGCGGTCTATTGCGCGACCAAGTCGGCGGCGCTGGCAATCAGCGACGGATTGCGTGAGGATCTGCTGGGAACGCCGGTGCGGGTGACGAGCGTTGATCCGGGGTTGGTGGAGACGGATTTTTCGCTCGTGCGTTTTCACGGCAACGCCGATCGCGCGGCCAAGGTCTATAAAGGACTGGAGCCGCTCAAAGCCGAAGACATTGCCGATGCGATTCTGTGGGCGGTGACGCGGCCCGCGCACGTGAATATAGCGCGGATTACCTTGAGCACAGTACATCAGGCCAATTCGCTGCTGATCCATCGCGAACAATAGCCGCCGAGTGGGAACAGCAGTGGCCGAGAGTGTGGCAGAAGGATGAGAGGGACAAGACAACCTGTCCGGCCTCGTGCAGCGAACCGGAGGGAAGGGAACTGAAGCCTGACAGCTTAGCCGATGGCTTGAAGCTGGGCTTCGACCTGGGCTAGCGCGGCTTCAAGGGCGGCGCGGCGGCCAGCGTTTGATGTTCTTTGCGCGAGAATGTTGGCGCGTTGCAGGTCGAGCGCCTGCCGTTGCCGTTGCCGCGCAGCGCGTTTGATGCGGAGTGCGCTTTTTTCTTCGTCGCTCAACTGATTTTCGTCCAGAATCTCGGGGGTCTTTACCATCTGTTACTCCTCCACGGATTTACTTTCCCATCCACGGGCCATATCTTCTATTCTACTCGCGGGTCTTATCCTCTATTTTACGAGGGTCTTGCGGTGTGGCGTCCCGCAGAGTGGCCAGCAGAGAAAAGAAAGGAGCCGTGAGCCGATGCGCGCATGGCAGATTTCGTCCTTTGGCCTTGATTCACTGGAGTTTGTGGAACGCCCCGAGCCCGAGCCCGGAGCCGGCGAAGTGCTGGTGCGCGTGCGGGCGGCTTCGCTCAACTACCGCGATTTGATGGTCGCCAAAGGTCTCTACAGCTCCAAAATGCGGCTGCCGCGGATTCCTTGTTCAGATGGCGCCGGTGAAGTGGTTGCCGTGGGCGAGGGCGTGACGGCCTGGAGGCCGGGCGACCGGGTAATGGGCATCTTCATGCAGAACTGGATGGAGGGTCCGCTGACTGCGGCCAAGGCGCGGGGCGCGCTGGGCGGCGACATCGACGGCATGCTGGCCGAAGAAGTGGTTTTGCGCCAGGAGGGCCTGGTGGCCGTGCCGGCGCACATGAGCTTTCAAGAGGCGGCGACGCTGCCCTGCGCCGCCGTAACGGCCTGGAATGCCTTGTCGGCCAGCGAGCTGAAGCCGGGTTCGACGGTATTGATTCTGGGCACGGGCGGGGTTTCGATCTTCGCGCTGCAACTGGCGCGGCTCAGAGGCGTGCGCGTGCTGGGCATCAGTTCCAGCAACGAGAAGCTGGAGCGGGCCAG
>PMHC01000196.1:202-408 GCA_003156495.1 Acidobacteriaceae bacterium | reverse complement strand
GGTGGGCGACCAGACCAACGGCGAGGGCGTGGATCTGGTGGTGGAAGTAGGCGGCGCCGGAACGCTGGCTCGTTCGCTGCGGGCGCTGCGGCCGGGTGGAACGATCGCGCAGGTGGGCGTGCTGGCCACTGAGGCCGAGCCGTTTCCGATTCCGCTGATTTTGCATAAAATGGCGCGGATTCACGGCATCTACGTCGGTTCGCGCC
>PMHC01000196.1:0-187 GCA_003156495.1 Acidobacteriaceae bacterium | reverse complement strand
GGCAAGCTGGTGCTGACGGTGGGTCGGGAGGCGGATGGAGAGGCCGCGGCCAAATCACTGCCCCCTCGTTGAGTACACTGATGGAAGTCATGCGTAAGTTTGCTATATTCGCCGCGGCTTCGGCCCTGATCGCACTGTTCGGCGTTAGCGGTTGCGGCTATCATTCGCTGGGCGCGGCCACGCATCT
>PMHC01000203.1 GCA_003156495.1 Acidobacteriaceae bacterium | reverse complement strand
CAGTTTGCCGACGAGCGCTCCGGCGCCATCCGCATGAAGCTCGAAGACAACCAGTTGACCGTCAGCGCCAACTCCACCGACTCGGGCGAGAGCGAAGACACTATCGACACGCCCTACTCCTCTGACCCGATCACGGTCGGCTTCAACTCCTCCTACATCCTCGATTTCCTCAAAGCCCTCGACAATTCCGGCGAGGTGCGTCTCGAATTCAAGGATGCCCAGTCGGCCGGCCAGATGCGACCCGAAGATCCGGATGCGGAGTACAAATATCGCTATGTGCTGATGCCCATGCGCATCTGAAATTTAGCGCAATAGAAGCATCCAGGGCTTTGCTTGCAGCAGCGAGCAAAGCCCAATCTATCGCGGACTGTTACGGTATCCGGCACAGCGCAAGACCCTCCCCATTGAAGCCTCTCTGCTTCGACAAAAAATCATCATGAGCTTTACGAGCAAAGATAGGCATTTCTATATCCTAAAATCTGTTTTTTGAGCTTAAATTTGGAATTTGATTATAAATATATACATATTTCCATATTAATAATTGCAAACATAAAAGACATTATTAAATAAGATATTTATTTTCTATTAATTAACGTTAATTGGTACAAAGTGCCAAAATGGCACGCATATTGCAGTAATGATTGTGATGATTTTCCTCTGATCAACTGAACGGAAGAACCGCTCACGACCAATATTGCAAGAGCTGGTCGCTGCCAATCTGCGAGTGAGTCTTCTGTTGATATTCAACGTGTTGTAGGTAACACGTACCGGGTAAAAAACCTACCGCCAAAACAACAGCCTGTCGTGGAGGAGTTCAGATGCGCCGTTTTGTATTTCTCAGTCGAAATTTAACGTTTGGCTTATTAGCCATTTTCCTTGCTTTCTGCGCCGGCACAACGGCTAGAGCACAGGACCAGGCATCGATTACCGGAATCGTCACCGACTCCACTGGCTCAGTGATACCTGGAGTTAGTGTCGTGCTGGAGAGCACTGCAACAGGTGCAACATACAAAGCGGTGACAAATTCCGTCGGGTCATACACAATCCCGAACGTTCCTTCAGGTCCAGGCTACAAGATCACTTTTGCACTGAATGGCTTCAAGACGTCCGTGGTGACGGGGCTGTACATGAACGTAATGACAACCCGTACGCAAAACGCAAAGTTAGTAGTAGGCGGTGCAGCCGAAAGTGTGGAAGTGTCGGCGTCGAGCCAAAATGTGACACTGAATACAAGTGATGCGACGGTCGGCAATAACTTCCAGGTGGACATGGTCAATGATCTGCCGATTCAGGACCGCGACACACCGAGCGCATTGTTCACGCAACAGCCCGGCTACGCGGGCCAATCGATTACCGGTGCCCGCACCGACCAAACTCACGTCACGCTGGATGGATTGGAAGTGGATGATCGCGCGACCGGTGAATTTGGTTCGGTAGTAGCGAACGCCCCTGTGGACTCAGTGCAGGAGTTGCGCGGAGTGACGACGGGCGAGACGGCGAACCTCGACTCGGGCGGCGGCGGCCAGTTTCAGATGGTCACCAAGAGCGGAACCAATGCTTTCCACGGAGCACTCTTTGAGTATCACCGCGATACGAATACTGAGGCGAATGATTGGTTCAATAACAATGAAGGAGTCGCCCGTCCCAAATTGATTCGGAACCAGTTCGGCGGCAATATCGGCGGCCCAATCAAGAAGGATAAGGCGTTTTTCTTTTTCGAGTACAACGGCAGACGCGACAGTGAGGATGATGCCACTGAGGTGACGGTGCCTAAACCTTCGTATCTCGCTGGCGATATTTATTATCTGAACAACAGCCTGGACGCCGACCCGGTGAATGGTCCTTGCACTGTCAATGTTTCCACTTGCATCACCAAAGCCTCCGCATCGGACGTGGCCAAAATATACGATCCGCAGCAAATCGGGCAGAGCGCAGCCTTGGCGTCGTTTATCGCCAAGCGGTATACTCCGGCGGGCAACGATTTGTCCTACGGTGACCGGCTGAACACGATGGGGTTAAGGTTTAATGCGCCGATTAAATTAAAGGAAAACAATTACGTAGCCAAGTTGGACTATACATTGACTTCGTCGCAGAAGCTCTGGGCCCGCGGTAGTTTGGTAAGCCAGCGGAACGGCGACGACGTTAACTTTTCAGCGCCGATCCAGTTCCCGGGCGATCCGTCAACCCGAGAGATCCACGATTCCAGCTATGCATGGGTGGTAGGGCACGACTGGACGCTCGGAGTGAATAAGCTGAACAAATTCAGCTACGGATGGACGGTCGCGCGGAATGGCTTCCCCTCACTCTACAATCCGACAGGTTCGCTGTATTGGTCGTCCTTCGGGCCACTGTCGATCCCGTATCTTGGCAACTACAACGCACAGGCCCGTAAAGTACCCGTATCGCAGTTCCGTGACGACTTCAGTTGGCAGAAGGGGCAGCACTCAATCGAGTTTGGCGGAATCTTCAAATATCTCAATTCGTCCAGCAGCACTATTAACAACGATTACTCACCGTCACTGGGCATGGGCGGCAATCTAAGCCAGCTTTCCACAGACGAGCGTCCGGCCGATATCTCGTCGACGGGTAGCACGGCCACTACCTACTGGGACAGTGCCATGGCTTTCAGCCTCGGCCGTTTTGCCGAAACCGATGCGACGTTTAACTACAATGCCGACGGCACCGTGGCCCCGATGGGTCTAGGCTCAAGCCGTAAGTACCGCAACTACGAAACTGAGCTTTATGTAAACGACAGTTGGAAGATTACCCCTTCGCTAACACTCACATTCGGTTTGCGGTACCAGCTCTACTCGGTTCCCTACGAGGTAAATGGCAAGGAATCGATTTCGGTGAACGCCAGTACCGGCAAACCATTAGGCTTCGACGAGTATTTCTTTAAAGATCGCGTCGCGCAGAGTCAGGCCGGAGTCACAGGCGTTGCCTCCATCCCCTATCTGGAATATGTGCTTGGCGGCAAGGCGAATGCCAACTCCGTAGGCGGATATTACAAGCCCAGTTACAAGGATTTCGCGCCGAGCGTAGGCTTTGCCTGGAATCCATCGAATGACCGGAAGTCTGTATTCAGTGGAAGCGCAAGTCTGAAATACGACCACACGATCGTGAGTGCGGTCCAGAACTTCCAGGATCACAACTCCTATTTGTTCGCGAATAGCAACAACAAACGTTATGGTAGCGGCAACGGCGATACCTCGCTGACGAACGACCCACGCTTCAGCTCGATCAATGCCATACCGAATACTCCGGCGGCGCCGGCCTTCTCGTCGAAGGAGACTCCGTACATGTATCACGGCGCGCCCTATGGCAACGCCTACAATGAATTCAATACAACCATCGATCCGAATCTGCGGACGCCGTATTCGATTATGCTCGACTTCGGCTACCAACGCGATTTGGGCGCTGGATTCATGTTGAAACTGAACTATGCTGGCCGCCTTAGCCGCCGCTTGCTGGCGCAGGTCGATGGCAGCCAGGTGATAGACATTGCCGACTCGAGTTCGAGTGAGCTCTATTCGACGGCTTTTGCTAACGTGACCAAGGAACTACGCGCCGGGCAAGATCCCAAAACGCTCCCCGCGGAGCCATGGTTCGAGAATCAGGTGTCATCGGGAATCGGCCAGTCTTATAGGTACGCCAACAATACTGACTTTGTGGCCGACAACGAAGCGAACATGATATCCAACGGTGACATTGGCGATTTCAGCCAAACGCTTACCGGCCCGATTTTGGGTAGCATCTATCCAATCGTTGACTACAACGAGGTGATGGCTTCGCAATTCGTAAGCAACGATTTCTACACCAACAAGGGCTTTTCGTCCTATAACGGATTTTTGGTTACATTACACAAAAACGCCGGCTACGGCCTGAACTTCGACTTGAACTACACTTGGTCGCACTCGATCGACAACTTTTCGCTGGTAGCCAACGGGCAGTCGAACAATGTCGGCGAGTTCGTTTGCGACGCCGTGCGTCCACGCGAGTGCCGCAGCAACTCCGACTTCGATAGGACCCAGGTGTTCAACGGTAACTTTATCTACAACCTGCCATTAGGCCGGGGCAAAGCTTATGCCGCGACGATTCCGCTATGGCTGGACGAGGTGATTGGCGGCTGGCAGATCAGCGGCTTGCCTTCGTTCAGGACGGGCATTCCGTTCTATGCGAACAACACCGCCTATGGAGCGAGCGCAGCAAATCTAGCGCCAGCCATTCTTGTCGGTTCACCGACGTTGGTCCATAGCCACGTACACAAGGATGCCGCAACGGGTACGGTCTATGGATATTCCAACGTCTCGAAGGCGCTCAATGCCTTTACCGGTCCGATTGGCCTGAAGCTGGGCCAGCGCAACGAGATAAAAGGGCCGCACTACACCGACCTTGATCTCGGACTGGGCAAGACCTTCCCTATGTACAGAGACAAGTACAAGCTCGTATTCCGGGTCGATGCATATAACGCGCTCAACCACGCGAGCTTCAGCACTCCGAATTCAAATATACTTTCGCCGAGTTTTGGCATCATTAGCAGTACTTCGAGCACGGCGAGAGTGTTGCAAGGCGCGCTGCGTGTCGAGTTCTAACCTTCACTTTAGTTAGACAAACAAAAAGCCCCGGCCACGCGCCGGGGCTCTTTATTTGCGGCTGTAATTTGTGATCAAGGAAGAAACGGACTGTAGGCAATCGTGCTCGATCGGCTTACGCCGCCGGAGCCCGCAAAAATTCCAGCGCGCGGATCAGGTAGTTCTTGAGTTCTTTGCGTGGCACGATAGCGTCGAGGAAGCCTTTTTCCAGCAAAAATTCCGAACGCTGAAAGCCATCGGGCAGCTTTTGGCGGATGGTCTGCTCGATGACGCGCGGCCCGGCAAAACCGATCAGCGCGCCCGGTTCGGCGATATTCAGGTCGCCCAGCATGGCGAAGCTGGCTGTAACGCCGCCGGTGGTGGGGTCGGTGAGCACGCAGATGTAGGGCACGCGCGCATCGTCCAGCTCGCCTAGCGCCGTGGAGATCTTTGCCATCTGCATCAGGCTGACGACGCCTTCCATCATGCGCGCGCCGCCCGATGAAGCTATAACGATCAGCGGCCGCCGCGTCTCGCGCGCCCGGTCGACTGCCCGTGCGATGGTTTCGCCCACTACAGCGCCCATCGAGCCGCCGATAAAGCTGTACTCCATCACAGATAGAACCACATCGTGCGGTCCCATTCGCCCGACGGCATTCAGAATCGCGTCGTCCAGGCCCGTTTGCTGCTGCGCCTTGGCGAGCCTCTGTTTGTAAGGCTTTACGTCGGTAAACTCCAGCGGATCGGTTGAGCGCAGGCCGGTGTCAACCAGTTCAAAGCCTGGCTCAAGCAGCAGCTCGATGCGTGCCCGCGAGCCGAGCTTGAAATGGTACTGACACTTGGGGCAGACGCGCAGATTGGCCTCCAGGTCGGCCTTAAATAGCGTCGCCCGACAGCCGGGACACTTGGCCCATAGCCCTTCGGTGCGGACGTTCTTCGCTCCGCCGCTTTCCGCCGCTGGCGCCTCGCCGTTGGCGGTCTCACCGTTTTCGCGCATAAACCACGACATATCGAACCCATTGTATATTGATGGCCGTAGATCGACGCGGCAGAAAGCGCTGGAGGGCCTCCGGTTAGTACTCGATTCCTCGCTGCGCCTTGATTCCCTTCTGGTAGGCGTGCTTGATCTCGCGCATTTCGGTGACCGTGTCGGCCAGCTCCACCAGCAGCGAATGAGCGTTGCGCCCGGTCAGGATCACATGCACATGCTCGGGCTTGTGCTTAAGAGTTTCGGCTACAGCAGCCGCGTCAAGCATATCGTAGCCGATGACGTAGTTGATTTCGTCAAGCACGATCAGATTCCATTCCCCGGAGGCAATCGCCGCCCGCGCCTCTTCCCAAGCCACATCCACCAGCCGCTGATCCTCTGGTTCGACAGCCGCTCCGCGCACCTTGATGAAGCCCCGGCCCATCTGTTTGATGACAAAGTTGCCGCCAAAAGCCTTGGTGGAGTCGAGCTCGCCGTAATGCCACGAGCCTTTAAGAAATTGCAGCACAAGCACGCGCATACCGCTGCCAACCGCGCGCAGAGCCGTACCCAGTGCCGCCGTGGTTTTACCCTTGCCGTCGCCGGTGTTGATCAGGATTAAGCCCTTACGCGTATTGGACATAGCAGTTGTAAGTTATTAGTGGACAGTGATCAGTTCCAACTCGCGAACAGGATTCTGCTCACAGCTAACTGCCTCTATGGTACGGGTGCCCAGTCAAGATTGTATATGCGCGATAGATCTGCTCGGCCATGACTAGCCTGGCCAACTGATGGGCCAGCGTCATCGTCCCTAGCGAAAGCAATCCACCACGACCTTTGGCCAGCTCGCGCGCTGCCTCAGACCAGCCGTCCGCCGGACCGATGGCGAAAACGATCTGCTGGGTGCCTTCGTCGCGATGTTTGCCGACCCAGGCGGCTAAAGCCTCCGAGCTCATCTGCTTTCCGCGACCGTCAAGCAGCAGAACGGCCGTTTGCGTGCGGCCGTGTTGGCGACCCAGCCAGTCCAAGAAGGCTTCTTCGCTACGGAAGGATTTCGCTTCTGACTGCATAAATCCCGCACAGCGGTTTAGATAGCTACGAATAAGCTCTTCGTACGTATCTTTTGAGCTGGCCCGGCTGGCGATGTGCGCTAACGTAACTCGCATGGAAAGGAGAATACAGCAAAGCATAGGGAAAAACAGGTTATTTCCAAACACCGGAAATACCATGCAAAACTTATACGAAAATACATATAGACATGTAGATTATAAAAAGCGAACGCGATATTAACTCCACTATATGGTAGCAGATGCATAAAGTTATACTCGATGCGATAGTTGGTTAATGAATTGCAGGATAAAAAAGAGTGTAGGTGAATAGCCGATGGGTTACACCCGAAAATCCGGTCGTAATTCAAGATCGAATCGATGTTGGGCCTGGGTGTAAACGGCGATTTTCGCGCATTTTATGAGCAGAATAGCAGTTGTTGAGACCGTGCTTGCTAAATCGGCAAGTCGTCGGACTCGTGCAACTTGGATCGGGAAATCTCACATGAGGTTCTCGTCCAGTTTTCTCCCCAATAAAAGGAGTTACGATGCGTTTTTTCCGGCTTCCTGGGACATCAATTGCGTTTGGACTCGCGCTAGTATTGGCGGTCATTTTGCCATTTGCAGTACAACCAGCGTACAGCCAAGCTATTTCAACTAACGGCGGGTCCATTCAGGGTACTGTGTCTGATCCGAGCGGCGCGGTCATTCCGAGCGCCAAGATCACGATCAGCAGCCCCGATACCGGCTACACAAAAGTTCTAAAGTCGGATGCCGCGGGCTTCTACAGCCTCGGACCGCTGCCTCCCGGCCGGTACACGATTACGGTGGAAGCAGCGGGTTTTGATCGCCTATTGGTTAGGACGGCCGTGGCTGTCGGTACGGTAAGCTCGGGCAACGTGAAGTTGAAGATCGGCAGCACAGGCGCAACGGTGGAAGTGGATGCCGGCGCGCTGCAGATCAACACCGACCAGGTCGGCGTCGCCGGCACCGTCTCTGAGCAGCAACTTGAGACGCTTCCGGTGAACGGCCATAACGTTCTCGACACGGCGCAGTTGCAGCCGGGCGTGATTTTGCAGTCAGGCATGAGCTTCGACCCGACCAAGGCAGGCTACTCAGCCCTCTCGGTCAGCGGCATTGGCGGCCGCACCACTCGCATCCTACTCGATGGCCAAGACATCACCGATGAAACGGTGGGCACGACGATCTTCAACGTGCCATCGGGCGCGGTGGGCGAGTTGCAGTTGAACCGCGCCACCCAGGACGTCTCCGGCGAGGTCACCTCGACGGGCCAAGTGCTGGAAGTCACCAAGGTGGGCACCAACAGCTTCCACGGCAATCTCTTCTATAACTTCCAAGATAACCACGCCGGCTTTGCCAACGTTCTGGGCGCCGCGGCTCCCTTCCAGCGCAATCAGTTCGGCGGCTACGTTGGCGGCCCGATCCTCAAAGACAAACTCTTCTTTTATGGCGGCGGCGAGCGCCTCAAGCAGGACGAGCAGGACGCAGCGACAGGTGAAGACACGGCCTTTACGTCTCTTGCGCAACAATATCCCTATACGCCCGCGCCCTTCAAAGACAACTTCAGCTTTGCGCGTCTTGACTATCACGCTCCGCACGGGATCAGCTTCTTTATCCGCGGCGCATATAGCGTCAATGCCGACGACGCGACCTTCGGCTTAGCACCGTATTCCGTCTACCAGAATCGTGACAATGTGCCGGCTTTGGTGGGCGGCGCGGACTTCACCACGGGAAACTTTACGCACTCCTTCCGCGTGGGTTACGAGAAGTTCCATAACATTCTCGGCGATGGCACGGCGGCTCTGGGCAGCTCGATCTATAACCCCTCGAATGTGCTGGGCTTCCCGATTACCCTTTATGGCTCACTCTACGCAGGCCAGAACTACCTCGCGCCGCAGGGAACCTTCCAGTCAGACAAGCAGTTCCGCTACGACGCCACATGGACCAAGGGCAAGCACAACTTAAAATTCGGTGGCGAGGTTAATCGCATTCTCGGCGGCGGCTTTGCCGAGTTCTACGGCGCGTCGCTGTTCACGTATTTAACCACCCAGATTCCGGATGTCGATTCGAATGGAAACACTATCTGCAACGACGTAGTGGGCTCCTCTTCCTGCCTTGATGATCCGTTAAAGGGCTATAGCGCATACGAATACGTCCTGGGCAATGGTAACGGCCTATTCACCGAGAAGCCGGCTTTCGGCCTCGAGGGTGGCGGAGAATTCAGCTATCGCGTTGCGGCCTATATAGGCGACACCTGGAAGGCGACTCCGGAGCTGACCATCAGCGCCGGTCTGCGCTGGAGCGTCGATACCAACCGCGCCAACCAGGATCTGCCCTCGCCCACCTGCGGCGAGGTGGATTCCGCCTATCAATGGACCGGCTGCAGCTCCAGCAATTCCAGTGCGTATCTCTTCGACCAGTACCAGCAGGGGCTGGGCGGAAAGGTACACCAACCCTACGCCAACTTCGGACCGCAGCTTGGCTTCGTCTTTAGCCCCGGCGCGCGCAAAACTTCAATCCGTGGCGGCATCGGCATCTACTACGAAAACGACATTTTCAATAACACAGGCAATGCCCGCCCGGAGGTGATTCCCACCTCGTCGAAGATACCGTATTTCGGCGACGGTGCAGCTACCGATCAAGGAACCTCTATCTATCTGCCTGGTGAAGGCTCTGTAACCAACGCTCCGGATGGAACACCGGTCTCAACGATCCTCAGCGAGTCCATCTACAACGCCGCCCCGGAAATGTACGCCATCCGGCAGGCATGGCAGACTCTAGTAAAGGGCGTTAACGCGGCCAACCCCAACTATATTGGCACCGGTTACGGCCTGTATGCCGACAACATTTACGCCAAAAAGTATGTATCGCCCTACTCAATCCAGTTCAACGGCGGCGTGCAGCACGAGTTTGCGAACGGTATCCTGTTGAGCGCCGATTATGTGCATAATGCCACGCTCAAGGTTCCGATCTCAATTGACGTGAACCATGTGGGCGCTGCGCGTACGCTGAACAAAAACGCCGCCGCCAACGCGATTGCGAAGACGCTTTCCGCCCTCGGCGCTTCTTCAATCGATGATGCGATTACGAATTACGGCGCTACAATTGCAAACTTTGCAACAAATGGCCTCGACAGCGGCGCGGTCCTTTACGGCGGCGTTGCGGCTTCGGCCTATGGGGATACGCCAGATACCGGCGCGGCCTTCGGCGGCAGCAATGCGAATGTTGGTCAGGGACTNNGGGACTCTTTATCTTGCCCAGCGGCAAATCCGCCTATGATGCTCTCCAGGTCGTCTTCCAGGAACAGAAACGGCACCCGCTTCCGGGGCTGACAACCAGCAACGTCCAGGTTTCGTACTCGCTTTCGCGGATTATAAACACCACGTCAGAGGGAAGTTCCGCGTATAGCCGAGATCAATTCTTTGGCGGTTCGCGCGCGTACGACAACGACGCACCCACGAAGTACATGGGTCGCAGCGACATGGACCACACGAACGAACTTAGCTTCGGAGGCTCGATCGGGCTGAAGGGCGGACTGGAGATCGGCGCCATAGGCCACTTCTATTCCGCACCTCCCTCCACGCTGTTCATCGACACGGAAGGCAACAGCACCGGAGAGATCTTCAAGACTGATCTCGACGGTGACGGCCAGTTCAGCCAGGAAGTGCTTCCAGGCACGAATGCTGGAGCCTACATGCACCAGATCAAGGGCAAGGGGTTGAACCAGGCCATTACAGCCTTCAACACAAAATATGCGGGCCAGTTGACTCCCGCGGGTCAGGAGCTGGTTTCGGCCGGCCTGTTTACGCAGACCCAATTGACGGAACTCGGTGCGGTTATTCCGACTCTGGCGCTACAGCCGGCGAACCATCCGCGAAGCAACCCCGCTTTCCGCACCTTCGACCTGAACACCAGCTATCCACTCCACCTGAAGTTCCTCGGCGCGGGCACGACGATTACCCCTACGGTGGCGTTCTACAACCTCTTCAACATGGCTAACTTCGCGAGCGTAACCGGCACGGTGCTGGATACAAACGACTCCACGCTCACCAACGACGTCAACAGCACAAATAGCTGGTCAGACGCCAACACTTCGTTGCGCACCACCCGCAACTCAGGCACCTTTGACCAAGGCGGCCCGCGCTCGACGGAGTTTTCGCTGAAGTTTGAATTTTAAAAATGGTGTACTGCGGTACCNNTTCCCTTCTTTTTTTCGGTTGATGGTGTAAGAAGAATTTCTCGTGTATGCAGCGAAAGTGCGCGCGCTATTTTTTCTTCGCGGGCTTCGCTTTGCTGGTGGTCGCCCTCTTCTTAATCGCCGGCTTCTTCGCCGTGGCGGAAGATTTCGCCGGAGCTTTCTTTTTCGCTGCGGTTTTTATCTTCGTCGGAGCTTTCTCTGCCGGCTTTTTGGAGGCTGCTTTTTTCGCTGCAACTTTTTTCGGTGCGGTGACACTCTTCTTAGCAGTCGTCCGCACGGCAGGCTTGGCGGTCTTCTTCGCCTTAACGATTGGTTTAGTCTTGGCAATCTTGTTTTTGGCGACAGGAGCCTTTTTGCGCACGGCGCGAGTTTTTTCCGCCAGCAGGGCCTTTAGTTCGGCGTCAAATTCCTCGGGCGTAAAGGGGCGGGCCGATTTGCGCAGCCGCTCGATGTCGTNNAGTCGAGCAGAATCCACTCGCCGTTGCGCCGGCCTTCGACCGAGTTGGCATAAATGCCGAATTCGCGCTTGAGGCGTAGCTCGATTTCGTCGGCGATAGCCACGGCCTGACGGTTGTTGGTGGCCGAGGTGACGAGAAAGAAATCCGATAGCCCCGAGTCAACAGGATCTAGCTCGAGAATGCGGGTATCCTGTCCCTTTTTATCTTCGCAAACCTCGGCTGCAACCTGAACGAGAATGCGCGTCTGTTTTTGCGCTGGCGTAAGTTTCATATAGTGGGGCCGTCCTCCAGCTTTCATCGTAGCTTGCCCGCCGGTTGGCGGCAAGAAAAGAAAAACCGATAAACACCGATTTACGCGGCGTTGGACCGGATTGGCTCTGTCTTTTACTGCTGCGTGCAGTTCCGGTTCAGCGATAAAGTCCATGCGCGCGGATATATTCGGCGACCGACTCGGGCAGCGGCGCGGCCAATGCGGCGAGAGCATTTGGAGCGGCCGAAAGCTGTTCCCGAATATCGGTGGCGCTGACCGGTATTTCCAGATCCGGCAGTACGTACATGCGCGTCTGCTCGCCTGCGGGGTTCGTCAGCACAAAGGTGCGCAGCGGCGCGTTATTCGCGGCGGGCGGCGCTTCAACGAAGGTCAGCTCATTCGGCAGGGCCGCGCGCAGATCGTCGAGTGGCTGGCCGGGGCNNGGCCACGATCAATTGCGCCACAAAGGGCAGCGCGGCGGCGCGATGCCAGAGCCGCAGACCGAAGAAGGCGTCGGCGCCCATCAGGCAGAAAAGCTCTGAACCGGCAGCAAGTTCCGCACGCAGACGGGCGAGCGTATCGATCGTATAGTTGGGAGCCTGCTCGTCGCCCGCCGTGGCCCTCGGCCTGTCGGCCAGCGAAAGCGCAAATCCGTGCTCGCCGGCGATAGCCAACCGCGTCATTTCCAGCCGGTCTTCAAAGCTGGCCGAAGCGCCTGCTGGTTTGAGCGGCTGCGCGCCTACGGGAGCAAAGAGAATCCTGTCGAGTCGGAGCGCGCTACGTGCCGCGCGCGCAATCGCCAGATGGCCCGCATGTGGCGGATCGAAGCTGCCGCCGAAAAAGGCGATGCGGCCTCCTCCTAAAGCGCCCGCGCGCGGCTTTGCCTCAACGGCTAAAGAAGGCGATTGGGCGCGGTCTGGCTGGTTCATGGCTTCATCCTAGAGCATTTTTATCAACTCCGTAGAGTACCGAATTACGTTGAAGGTTGCTGCTCACTGGTGTTCGCGACAACTTTGCAGCCTTGAATCCCTATACACCATTGGTAAAAATGCTCTATCGCATCAGAAAGATAAAACTTATGGGTGAGAGAAATCCGGCTGTCCATCGGCTAGAATCGTATCGGTCCATAGATAGAGCCGGGGGGCAGTTCATCCGCCATGCGATACCTGATTTTATTGTTGTCACTTGCCGGAGTGCTGGTTTCCGTACAGGCGCTTCGCGGTCATTATGCGACTGAAACCGAGCCTTGCTCGATCAGCGAGCGCTTGGACTGCGACACCGTCAACCACAGCTCTTATTCCGAGGTCTTTCAGGTTCCCGTGGCGGCAATCGGCATCGGCGGCTATCTGCTGCTGGCAATTCTGGCGCTTTTTCGTCGCCAGTTCATGCTTA
>PMHC01000117.1 GCA_003156495.1 Acidobacteriaceae bacterium | reverse complement strand
TGTATATGTCGATACGCCCTAGCGCATTTATACCCATTCTGTAGAGTGCCGAATGGTGCTGAAGGTTGCCGCTCACTGATGTTCCAGGTCAACTCGGCGATCCTCAAGTTCAATACACGATGGGTAAAAATGTGTTCTACGCGCGCCTTGCCACGGCTTTGATGACCATCCCCAAAAGCGCCAGCACCACCGCGCCCAAGAATGCAGGAAGGAATCCGCGCACCGTAAAGCCGCGCACCAGCCCCGAGGCCAGCAGGATCATCAGGCTGTTGATTACCAGCAGAAAAATTCCCAGCGTAAGAATGGTCAACGGAAAGGTGACGAGCTTCAGCAGGAATCCCACCGTCGCGTTCAGCAGCCCAATCACCAGCGAGGCCAGCAGAGCCGGCCCCGGCCCCGAAACGTGAAAGCCCGGCACGAGCCGGGAAACCAGTAACAACGCGGCTGCGTACAACAGCCACTGCACGATAAGTCCCATCGCAAACCTCGCCAGAAATTTCGCGGCTACCGCCGTCTCTCTACCCTACCGGCGGGCACTGCGGCCGCGCAAGCCTGCTCAAGTCTGCGCGTTCCAGAGCCGGAGTTCGGCCTGGCGGCGGGCTTCGAGGCCGGCGTTCATTTGGCCTCCGGCATGGTCCCAGGCGAGCAACTGCCGGCCCGCATCCTCGTACCGGCCCGCGTTCAGCTCCTTTAATAAGGTCGAGCCGGCCAGACGCCCCGCTCCCAGGTTGAAGCAGAAGTCTACCAGCGCATCGAACTGGCCCTGCGTCAGAGCGACCTTGACCAGACGGCTCACCTGCCGCTGGGCCTCGGCCACATCCTGGACCAAAAGCGTCGCCGCCTGCTGCTCGTCGATTCCCGCGCCAAAGCTCTCGCCCGCTCTTACGCGGTGTCCGTAGCCGATCGTCGGAATTCCGGCCGCATCCATATAGAGTTGCCGGCGAAAGCCCTCCGAAGTTTTTAGCAATTCCAATCCCGCCGCGCTCAACTGCATCGAGACCTCCTGTTGGCGACCTAAACTCGCAGCGGCGAGCGGAAAAACACGATTGAGGAAGATTGATGGTTAGCAGGGCCTAAAGGCCGCGATTTATGGGCACTGTAGCGGCACAACTCAAGCATTTTCACAATGGGTATATCGGAGTATGGATTGACTTCTACCCCACCCTAGCCGCAAAGAACAAGAGCGCGGCTAGAATGGGGCACCCATATTTCCACTACACCATCAGTGAAAATGCTCTGAAAGTCGTGCCCTGACACAATACAGGCTTGAAATGGATTTTTCCCGCTCGCCGCGGTGAGTAAAGTCCGCTCAGATTTCACGCTAGCAAAGAAGAAGCTAATTCTCTGCAAATTGCTGTGCAGATTTCGTACAAAACAGCTTTAAACTGACCTAATTTATTTGCTTTCAGTAATAAGCACGCCTTTTGGGGCCGATTTTGCGGTTCAAAGTGCCCCAAAGCGGCTCAGCGGCCCGATTTTTGGCCCAAAACGGGAAATAAATCTTCATCCCTTCCCGATTTGTAACTCCTGCCTCCTCAGCAGCTTATCCGGAACCCGCTCTCTCCCCGCCATTTTCAACAGAAAATCCTCGCCCTAAGATTGACTCCACGGGGGATCGAGAGGCCCCGCTTAGTAAAATGAACAAATGGTTATAACGAGGAAAATATGTGACTTAAGTAAAAAAACCTCGCGGAGGATTTACCTCCTGGCGGGGGCCTCTGCCGTTGCTCTGGTGGCGTTGGTCGTACTTGTCTCAACGCGTACAGTGCAAGCGGATGCGGGTCTTCCCAGAGCGACTCAAAATGCGCCTCTTGTTTCTTCCCCAGTTAACGGCGCAACGCCAGACTCGCTCGCCAACCGCGAGCAGCCGGCGCTCTCAACCGCCACCCTCGGATGGCGTCACAAACTCCATGGCATCGCTTCCTGGTACGGAGGCGTTTTCAACGGTCGTAAAACCGCCAGCGGAGAGGTCTTTGACATGTACGGCATGACGGCCTGCCACCCCACGCTCCCCTTCGGGTCCAAAGTGCGGGTGGTTAACCGCTCCAACCACCATTCGGTCATCGTCCGCATTACGGATCGCGGCGATCTGGTCGGCGAGGGTCGCATCATCGATCTCTCGTATGCCGCTGCTCACAAGCTCGGCATGACCTGGGACGGGCTGGCAAAGGTGGATCTGGAGGTTCTCTCCATCGGGAAAGGGACAACGGACTCCCGGCGGTAGAGCATTTTCATGAATGGGTGTATCGGAGTATTGATTGATTTGCACCCCACCCTAGCCGCAAGAAACAAGAACGCGGCTAGAATGGGGCACCCGGATTTTCACTACACCATCAGTGAAAGTGCTTTAGCGCCTTCGTCGCGCATCATTCGCGCCATCGCCTTGTACACTGACGTGTGATGAAGATCTTTCGCGGAAAATTGCTTGGAGCGGCATTCGGCGTTGTGTTGGCAGTATCTCCCGCGCTTTTTTGCGCGCAAGCCTCGGCGCAGACGTCATCGCCCGCCGGCGAACTGGCGTTGCTTCCGCTGCCCGAGCCTGCCGCCAATGCACTGGCGTTGCCCGAGGATCGCGGCGCGGCTGAGTTTGAGCAAACGCTCAAGCGGTTACGCTCCACGGCCAGCGTGTTGATGATCGTGGCCCATCCCGACGACGAGGACGGCGCGCTGCTGACTTACCTGACGCGCGGGCTGGGCGTGCGCGCCACGCTGCTGACGCTGACGCGCGGCGAAGGCGGACAGAATGCAATGTCGGCCGAAAGCTACGATGCGCTGGGGCTGATCCGCACCAACGAACTGCTCCGCGCCGACGAGTATTATGGCGCGCGACAGCTTTGGGGCACCGAGGCGGACTTCGGATTTTCCAAAACTCAAGAAGAATCTTTCGCTAAGTGGAGTCATGAACGCGTGCTCTACGACGCGGTGTTAGCCGTGCGCAAAACGCGGCCGCAGATTATCGTTTCCACCTTTGTTGGCGGCGTCTCCGACGGTCACGGCCACCATCAGGTTGCCGGCGAAATCGCGCAAGAGGCATTCAAGGCTGCCGGCGATCCGAAGGTTTTTCCCGAGCAGTTAAAGAATGGAATCGCCCCCTGGCAAGCGCTGGCCGTCTACTCGCGCGCGCCCTTCGCGCCGATGCACGGTGGCCAGATCTTCGACTACGCGACCGGCAAATGGGCTCCGGCCGGCTTCCGCAACTACATTACCGGCGAGTGGACAGCAGGCGCGCTCTCGGCCGACGTGACGATTCCGGTGGGTGCGTGGGACGGGACGCTGGGGCGCAGCTATGTGCAGATTGCGCGCGAGGGTTGGGGCGAGCAGAAGTCGCAGTACGGTGGTGCGAATCCGGCGCTGAGCGGAGCGCAGAGTTCCAACTACCATCTCTGGGCTGTCGCGCCCGCCGCGGCGGCCCATGGCGATGCGAACAGCGCGAGCCTCTTCAAAAATTCGCGCGTCAATATCGACACAGAAGTTACGGGCCTGACGCGGCTGACGGGCAACGCGCTTCCCGCATGGCTTGTTGACGCGCTGCGCAAAATTACGAACGAGCTGAATGCCTTTGCGGGCGACGGCAAAAATTTGAACGGTAACGAAAGCGCGCACAAACTCGCGCCGATCTATCGTGAGACGCTCGATCTTTACGCGCGCGTGAATTCGAGCGCGTTAAGCGCGGAAGCAAAAAACAGTTTGGAATTTGAGCTCGGCGAAAAGATCGAGCAATTCCAAATCGCCTTCAAAAATCTTCTCGGACTGGACCTGACGGCCTTCACGGCCAGGGGCATGACCGGGGGAAACGGCCCGCAGGGCGGCTCGGCCGATGAGATGCCGCCGAGCGTTTTGCCGGGCGAGGAGTTCGTGGTGCGCGTGCATGCGGCGCAGGCATCGAACGAAAGCCGCCTTAACAAAATCTGGCTTGAAAGTAGCGACGGCGCAATGCAAACGATGCACGACGCGGGCGATGCGATGGACGCCGCTACCGCGAGCCGGCCGGTGGTCGACCGCATCTTCGCCGTATCGGTTGCGAAAAATGCGCAGCCGACCGAACCTTACTTCACGCGCCCCACCACCGAGCAACCCTTCTACAACATTGCGCATGAAAACTGGCGCGAGCGCTCGTTTGCGCCCTATCCGCTGGCGGCTTGGGTTGAATTCGAATTCGACGGCCTGCCCATACGGTTCGGCCAAGTAGTGCAAACGCTTGCGCGCGTGCACGGCCTCGGCGGCCTTTACGCGCCGCTGGTTGTTACGCCGGATGTCGGAGTGCGCATCGAGCCCGAAGCGCGCATTCTGCCGCTCGACGGCGCGCCGCTGCCGGTGCGCGTCACGGTTCACGCCGAGCAGGCGGCAGAGGGAACGGTGGAGCTGAAATTGCCCGAGGGCTGGCGCGTTGAGCCGGCCACAGAAGCATTTCATTTAAAGAGCGCGGGCGATGCGGAGCCTATTGTCTTTTCAGTAACGCCGGCCGCGGACCTTGCCGCCAGCGCCTACGTCATCAAAGCCGTGGCGCACTGCGATGGGCGCACGTATGAGACTGGCTGGCGCAGCATCGGCTACCCCGGCCTGCGCCCCTACAACCAGTACCAGCCCGCCGAACTGCGCACGCGCAAGGTGGACGCGAAACTCGCGCCGGGCCTGCGCGTGGGCTATGTGATGGGCACAGGCGACACGGTTCCCGCGGCGATTGCCGCGCTGGGCGTCGAGCCGCATCTGCTTTCCGCCGCCGAAATTCACGCGGGCAATTTATCGCAGTGGAATACGCTCGTCATTGGCATTCGCGCCTACTCCGCGCGACCTGAGCTGGCGGCTGCCCAGGCCCGGCTTGATGAATTTGTCGAGCATGGCGGCACGCTCATCGTGCAATACCAGAGCGAAGGTTTTCCCTCGCCGTTGCCGATTACGTTCAACCGCATCCCCGAACGCGTTGTCGACGAGCAAGCGCCGGTGAAGTTGCTTGCGCCCGCGCATCCGCTCTTTAACTGGCCGAACAAAATTTCTGCGCTGGATTTCAGCGGCTGGTTTGAGGAGCGCGGTCACGGATTTCCCGATCGCTGGGATTCCAACTATGAAGCGTTGACCGAAACCGCCGACCCCGGACAAGATCCGCAGCGCGGCGGGCTGCTGGTTGCGCATCGCGGCAAAGGGAGCTACATCTACGTTGCCTTCGCGCTCCACCGCCAGTTGCCCGAGCTGGTTCCGGGCGCATATAGATTGCTGGCCAACCTGCTCAGCGCATCGTCGACAGCCGCGCCGCTTAAGTAGAGCAATCACGGCACGCGCGCACATTTGTAAATAGAAGATGAAAATTTCGCGCTCTGCGACACACGCTGCGCGAAGTGTGAAATTTATGTAAATTCGTCAAATCTTAATATTTTTTTGCGAGGCTGAATCAGGAGTGGTAAGGCGAATTTGCCTTGGCCGCTCGCGCGCAGTGTGTTCGTGCGCTGGTGAATGGACCGTACATTGACCCTGTTTTTTGCTTCCGCATGCGGAAACCAGCGCATGGAAAGCGCAAGCGGATACAGTCACGATTTCAACGCGAAACCATGAGAGAAAAGAGAGGCCCGATGAAATTCAAGATGCGTACGGCCGCCGTAGCAATTCTGGCGGCCAGTGTCGTTTTTGCCAATGCGCAAGCCGGCGGATCAGCGCCCAAGGCTAAGAAGCATGTGGCGACCAAGAAGGTCAAAACAGAGGCGCCCGCTGTCGAAGAGCAGATCAAGGCGCTTCGCAACGAGTTGCAGAGCCAGATTAACGAGCTGAAAAGCGATCTGGCGACCAAGGACGCGCAGTTAAAGCAGGCGCAGCAGAGCGCGGCGGATGCGCAGCAGGCCGCGGCCAAGGCGGAAGCCGACGCCACCGCGCAGCAGCAGTCGGGCACGGAAAACGCCGCGGCTGTTTCGACGCTGCAGAGCACGGTCAGCGACTTGAAAACCAATCAGGTTTCACTGGCTACTACGGTTTCTGACGAAACCACCGCACTGAAAAAGAGCGTCGCCGAGCCTGACACCATTCACTACAAGGGCATCACGATTTCGCCCGCCGGCAGCTTTGTCGCGGCGGAAACGACGTGGCGCAGCGGCGCACTGGCCAGCGACATAAACACCCCGTTCACCAAAATTCCGCTGGCACACTCCGAGGCGGCGCAAGTCACCGAATTCAGCGGCAGCGGCCGTCAATCGCGCATTGCATTGAAGGCTACCGGCAAGCTGAACAGCGTGACGCTGACCGGCTACTACGAGGCGGACTGGCTGAGCGCCGGCGCCACCTCCAACGGCAACCAGTCGAATAGCTACACGATGCGTCAGCGGCAGTTGTGGGCCGAAGCAAAGTTCAACAACGGTTGGGATTTCAGCGCCGGCCAGGGCTGGTCGCTGGCGACGGAGACCACGCAGGGACTGAGCCGCGGCTCGGAGATTCTGCCCGGCACTATTGACGCGGCTTACACTCCGGGCTTCGTCTGGACCCGGCAGTACAGCGCTCGCGTTACCAAGAACTTCGGCAAGCGCCTTTTCGCCGGCCTCTCGATTGAGAATCCGGAAACGCTCGATCCTTCCTGCCTCTCCGGCACGGGCTCGGCCTGCGCCACCAACGCTCTGGTCAGCGTCGCCGGCAACACGAGCGGCCTGTACAACTCCGGCAACGACTACTCCTTCAACCTCGCGCCCGACGTCATCGCCAAAATCGCGGTCGAGCCCGGCTGGGGTCACTGGGAAGTCTTNNTCCGCAAGCTGCACGGTGCCGACGACGGCCACGCCCTACAACAGCGACATGGTGATGGGCGCCGGCTTAGGCGGCAGCTTCCGCGGACCGCTCTTCCAGAAGAAGCTGGTTCTCGGCCTCAAAGGCCTCTACGGCCAGGGCGTGGGCCGCTACGGCGACTCGACCATCGCCGACGTTACGCTTCGCCCCAACGAGACGCTCTCGCCGCTGCATGGCTTCTCGGCCCTCAGCTCGGTTGACATCAACCCCACGTCGAAGCTGAATATTTACTTCAACTACGGCGGCGACTACATTGGCCGCGACTACGTACTGAGCGGCACCACGAAGGTCGGCTACGGCATCAACACCGCCGTGATGACCGGTTGCAACACGGAAAACAATACCTCTTCAAGCACTTCTTACAACAGCTCCCTGTCGGTGACGCCGAGCAATTGCACCGGCAGCATCAAGGACACGCAGGCCTTCGTCGCCGGCTACTGGTTAAACTTGTACAACGGTCCGAAGGGACGCTTCCGCCAGGGTATTCAATAC
>PMHC01000029.1 GCA_003156495.1 Acidobacteriaceae bacterium | reverse complement strand
CGAGGTCATTCTGCTTTTGGATGCCGTCAACATCGATTTTCGGGATATGTCTTTTGAGCGGGAAGAAATAGGGAAGTTTCTTCAAGAGAACGGCGGGCATCTGGCCCAGCCGGTATCGATCTTCCTGCTCACCGATGCGGGCGTGCGCAGTCAGCGCCAGCCTTTCACCGACGGAANNCAGGAGGCAACGGCGAGATCGAGCGATACAGCAGATCCATCCGGGAGATGGGCAAGATTGCGGCGTTTGAAGAGAAGAAACCCGGCAGAAAGTTGCTGATCTGGATCGGCCACGGCTGGCCGCTGCTCGACAATATGGGGTCTCAGATGACACCCAGGGAGCAGCAGAGAATCTTCGATTCGATCGTGGAGATTTCTACCATGCTGCGCGAGGCTCGCATGGCTCTCTACAGCGTTTCATCGAGGGCAAACGATCCCAGCACGCTCGATTCCAGTGCATCCGTCTATCAGAGTTATCTGAAAGGCGTGAAGTCGGCGCGGCAGGCAAGCTCCGGGAGCGAGGCGCCGGTCGTCGTNNTCTGGCAATCCAGAGCGGGGGACGAGTTTTGGGCCCGGACAACGGCCTGCAAGCCCAGATCGACAGTTGCGTTCAGGATGCTGGAGCTTTCTATACGCTTACCTTCGATCCAGCGCGAACGCAGCTAGCCGACGAGTATCACGACTTGAAGGTGCTGATCGACAAGCCGGGGCTGACGGCGCGCACCAGCACCGGCTACTATAACCAGCCGTAGGCAGGGCGGCAAATTAGTCAAAGTGCGCCGCATGGAAGTGGTGCTATACTTTCTGCGATCTGAATTTGGTCGAGGATCCCGAAGGGTAATCGTCATGAGCAAACCGTTGCGTCTTGTCTTATGCTTGCTATTCTGTTTGCCGGTTCTTGCATGGGGGCAGCAGCCCGCCGAGCCTGCGAGCCCGGTGCTTGTCCCTCGTCCCGCGCCCAAGCCGGTTAACCCAGGGGCCGCAGAGGGCAGCATCAAGTTGGATGTTGTGGTGACCGATGCCGCGGGCAAGCCGGTTTCAGGCCTTGAAGCGAAGGACTTTACACTGCTGGATGACAAAAAAGACTTGAAGGCAGTTTCCTTTCAAGCATTCGGCGGGACAAATGCCAAGCCTGCTCCGCCGACGGAAGTTATCCTGCTGTTCGATTACGTTAACGACGATATCAGGAACATCACTGCTGAGCAGCGCGAGGTTCAGGAATTTCTGCAGGAGAACGGCGGACATCTCGCCCAGCCCATATCGATTTTTGTGCTCAGGGATACCGGTTTGCAGGCGCTGAACTCACCTTCCGCCGACGGGAATGTGGTGGCCGCGGTCGTCAATAAAATTGGCACTTCGCTGAAAGTGAATACCAATGCGACAGGAGCCAATGGTGACGTAGATAAATACAACAAATCTATCCACGCGCTAAGCGCAATTGCAGCATACGAAAAGAAGAGCCCCGGCAGGAAATTGCTGCTTTGGATCGGCCCTGGCTGGCCGCTGCTCGACAGTCCGCACTTTCAAAACACGAACGATACGTTGAAGCATTTCTTCAAGTCGATTGTCGAGTTTTCAGCAAACCTGCGCGAGTCCCGCATCAATGTCTACAGCGTTGGGATCGGGCAATTCCATGTGCAGTCTGCCGCGTCGGATAGCGATAAGAGTTCCGGGGCCAAGAGCAATATGGGCAAGGGAGCGGTGTTTGTTGAGACTTCCGACTTTTTCAATCCCCTCGCCTACCAGGATTATCTGAAAGGGGTAAAGGAGTTTTCGCGAGCGCATGCAGCCAACTTGTCGGTGAAGGTGCTGGCGATCCAAAGCGGCGGACGCGTTCTGGGTCTAGACAACGGTCTGAAATCCCAGATCGATATTTGCGTGCAGGATGCCGCCGCTTTCTACACGCTATCGTTCGATCCTCCCCACGCGGGTAAACCCAACGAGTATCACGACCTGAAGGTGCAGATCGACAAGCCGGGATTGACCGCGCACACCAGCACGGGCTATTACAACGAGCCGTAGGCAGGCCGCTACGAAGGTCTATTGGAATCCAAGGTCTAGAGCAAATCGTCCCTCAGTGGCTAAACAGGCTGCGGAAAAACTCTGAATTTTGNNCCCTCGGGGCCTAAAGGCCGCGCGGGTCTGGAGACCGGCGCTACATGTGGGGATGCTTGGAAATGATGCGGTAGCCAACTACGCGTCCCCGCGCACAACCGCCGCTCGCTTTCCGGCACCCGCGCTCGTCGGGTAAAGTAAGATCATTGTGATTATCAATTTCGCACGGCGAGCGCATGACCACAACTGGGAGATGGACCCCATCACGCGTTCCCTGCTTGACACAGACTTTTACAAGCTGCTGATGCTCCAGTTCATCTGGAAAAACTTTCCTAAGACTCACGCTACATTTACGCTGACCAACCGCACGCCTTCGGCGCGACTGGGTGAGGCGATCAACTTGCAGCGACTGCGCGAACAGCTTGAAGCCACGCGGCGGCTGCGCTTCAGCAAATCCGAATTAATCTGGCTGGCGGGCAATTCTTTTTTCGGCCGCCGCGGCATCTTCGAATCGGCTTTCATCAAATGGCTGGAGGAGGACTTCCGCCTCTCCGAGTACGAACTGTCGGTGCAGGACGGGCAACTACAGATCAGCTTTCACGGTCTCTGGTCGGAAAGCTCGATGTGGGAGATTTACGCGCTGGCCGAGATCAGCGAGCTGAAGACGCGCGCCGCGCTGAAACAGCTAAGCGAACTGGAGCTGGACATACTCTACGCACGCGCCAAGAGCCGGCTTTGGGAAAAGATGAAACGGCTGCGCGGCGTACCCGGCTTGAGCATCAGCGACTTTGGCACCCGCCGCCGGCACAGCTTTCTTTGGCACGAGTACGTCGTCAACGCCATGCGTGACACGCTGGGCGAAAACTTTACCGGCACCTCCAATGCGTACCTGGCCCACAAGCACGACCTGGAAGCGATTGGCACCAACGGTCACGAACTATCGATGGCGATGGCGGCGATGGCCAACAACGACGAGGAGTTGCGCGGCGCGCAGTACCGGCTGCTGGAGTTATGGCAGCAGAGCTACCAGGGCGAGCTGCTTATTCTGCTGCCCGACACCTATGGCACGACGCAATTTTTGCGCGGCGCGCCGGATTGGGTGGCCAACTGGACCGGCCAGCGCATCGACAGCAAAGACGCTTTTGTCGCCGGCGACGAATATATCGCGTGGCTGGAGCGGCACGGCTGCGACCCGCGCCAGAAGCGGCTGATCGCCTCCGACGCTCTCGACGTCGAACAAATTCTCAGTCTTCATGCCTATTTCACCGGAGAGATGCATAACGGCGCCGCGCCCGAAGATTTCCGCACGGCCAGCGACTTTCTCGATTCGAGCCGTTGGACGGCGAAACGCCGCATACGATTTAGCGCCGGCTGGGGCACGCTGCTAACCAACGACTTCCGCAACTGCGATCCCCAGGACGGTGACGGTTTTAACCCCGTCAGCCTAGTCTGCAAATTGAGCGAAGTCGATGGCCGGCCGGCGGTCAAACTTTCCGACAACTACGCGAAAGCCATGGGCGACCCTCAAGAGGCCGAGCGCTATCGCCGCGTCTTTGGCGTAGCCGGCGTCTCCGATGCGCCGGTAATTGCGTAAATGAACGAGCGCTATGCCTTGTCTCGCACCTGCCAATAGACGGTGTAGCGCTCGTTCATAACCTGATTGAGCGGCCGCAATTCCATGGGCGTGAATTGGCCCACGGTTTTAAAGTGCAGCGGCTCACCGCTCTTTTCTACCCACGACGAAGCGCCGGCTACGATCTCCGGCATGGTCGCATCGGGAAGGCTGCCCGGGCGCGGCGCTGCCGGGCCGTAGATCATCTGCGTCGTCAGCTCATTGCGGTCCATCAGACCGGCCAGCGCCAGCGGCCCGTACATCATCGCACGCACGCTGGGCGCTCCGGGCAAGGGTACCGAGTGGAAGCGCATGGGCAGCGCGACCTCGACGCGATCGCCGGATTGCCAGAGACGGTCAAGCGTTACGTAACCCCTGGCGGTTGAAGCCTGCGCGGGCTTGCCATTCACGCGCAGCGTAACGCCGGCGCACCAGTACGGCGCGCGCACACGCAGCGCTAAACGCACCGGCCGTTGCAGCTCAATCGTCAGCGAAGTTCGCTCCTCGTCGGGAAACTCCGTTTGCTGCCGTAGCCGCAGGCCTTTCTCCGGCCACTTCAGTTCGCTGGCCACAAACTGATTCACAAAAATGCCGTTTTCGTCGTGGAAGTAGAGGCTGTCAACCAGCTTGGCGTATTCTTCAACGCCGGTGCCGGTGCAGCACCAAAAAGAATCGTATGGCGTTCCGAAGGTCTTCCAGCTACCGGGCTGCGTGGGCACGTAATACATCAGCATTCCGTGCTCGTCTTGCGTGCCCAGACGCAGGTTCCATAGCAATCGCTCGTAATAATCCATGTAGCGCGCGTCGGCCGTCCAGCCGAAAAGATGCCGCGAGAGCTTCATCATGTTGTAGCTGCAGCAACACTCCTGCGCCGCGGGCACTAACTGATTGGCAAGATTGTCGGCAGTGTGCCAGCCCTCGCCATCGTCGGCGGAAAGCGGCACGGTGGCGCTGGTGCCGCCGGTGCAATAGGCGTGATGTTCGGCTACCTGACGCCAGAAGTTCCAGGCAATCTCGTGATAGCGCGTGTCACCAGAAACCTCATAGCCGCGCGCCGCGCCGATTGCCTTGGGAATATTGGTATTCGAGTGATGGCCGGCCAGCTTGTCGACGCCGGAGGCCAGCGGATCGAAGAATTTTTTGTGCTCGAAACGGAAGCCCAGATCGCGAAATCGCTTTTCGCCGGTCAACGCGTAAAGATTGAAGCAAGCCTCGTTCATGCCGCCGTGCTCGACCAGTTGAATCCGCGCCCACTCGCCGTCGCTTAACGGCTCAACCCATTTGGCGGCCCAATCGGCCATGCGTACGGCCATCTCCAGCGCCTGCGTGTTATCGCAGTAGACATACATATCGATCAGGCCGGCCATGATTTTGTGATAGGTGTAAAAAGGAGCCCAGACCTGTTGGTAATTCCGCAGTCTGTCGTAAAAACTGGCAGGATAGGCGCTCAAGTAGCCGTCGCCGCGCTGGCACCTGGCCAAATCCGAGACGAGTTCATTGGCTTTTTGGCGCAGCGGCTCGTCGCCGGCCGAGGCGCTCATCAACGCGCAGGCGGAAAGATAATGTCCACCGGCGAAGTGTCCGCGCAACTCACCATCGGGCGCCTCCCATCCGCCCAAAGGCTGCGCCGACGAAGCGCGGCCGGCGGTGAGTCGGAAGCTGTGCAGCAGCCGCTCGTTGGGCAGCATGTAGAGGTAGACGCGGTCGCGCTCCTGCATCTCGCGCAGCGGGCCGGCCAGCAGCCGCACATGGCGCATGGGAAAAGGCTTCGCCTTCCACTGCACCGCCTCATAGCCCATGTGGTTGGCAGAACGCTCCACATCGACGACCGGATCTTGCGCCAGAGCCCGCAACCCGCGGCCGCCCGCCAAGCCTACGCTCGCCATTGTTGCCACTTGCATAAATCCACGCCGCGAAACTCCGCGCATTTTTGTATTCCTCCAACTGCTTTTGTCACTTATTCGGCGGCGTATATTTACAACGATCCGCGCGACCGATATTTTTGAATACACCTAGCGTAAACGATCCGTCGCACGAAGGTCATGCGATGGTGGACTGACCACACTACCCCGATTGCGTTACATTATTTATTGACAATGAATCCACTCACGATTCCCGATTCCACGCGCCGTTGGGCGTGTCTCAGCCTCGGCGAAGTCATGCTCCGCCTCGATCCCGGCGAGGGGCGTATTCACACCACACGCAGCTTCAACGTATGGGAAGGCGGCGGCGAATACAACGT
>PMHC01000001.1 GCA_003156495.1 Acidobacteriaceae bacterium | reverse complement strand
GGTCCCTCGCGGTTGGGGACCGGGGAAACATAGATGCGCAGTCGAAAAGATATGACTTCCCCATGAGCCTATTCCAGGAGGGCAGGGAAGCCCAAGCTCTCCCCCGCTTTTGCAGAAGATTTCCCCCGCATGGCGCACAGGTTTTTACGCCTTCCGGCGGCCCTTGCCCAGCCACGCGCCGATCGAGTAGCCCAACAGAGCCATCGCCGGCCATGTCCCCAAAAACGGACCGTCGTTATCGATCAGCCCGCTGGGCCTCGGCAAGCTGAAGAAGGTCCGCGTCAGCTTTTCCGTCGCCCCGCATTGGAAGCACTGATTCGGTCCGGTCGGCATATCCAGAACCCATAAGCTCATAATCAGCATCCAGATCAGTCCCAGCAGCCAAACCGCCGTGGCCATCGTGTCTGGATGGATTCGGGCGATCAACAGCGCAACCGCCAGTGGCACAACCAGCGACAGCACGAGAATCGCCCACTGCGGAATCCCGGTCGGATTCAGAGCGTAACCGGCCAGCATCATTGCGAACCACGAGCCCAGCGCCAGCAGCGCATGAAGAAAAAACGAGAACGCCTGCCGCGATAGTTTCGATGCTTCCTGATCCTCAAAATCAACTTCTTCAGTAGATTCGCCCATCCGTTCCGCTCCTTGGCCGAGTTGGGTCCGACGCCTTACGGCCCGCTCTTACCACACTAACCATACACGGTGACGCAAATTGCATTCAATTGCACAAAAGCCGCGCAAGAAAGCACCAAACGTCACCACCAACCGCCATGGCCGTATGATTTGGCATCCAGCTCTGGCTCGCGCGCTTGAAGCAGGCATTCTAATCCAGCACGATAGCCCCAACCAGTGCATCGAGTGCGGAACTCTGGCTGGCGGCATCCCCCTTGCTAAATGCTCCGGACCAGCGCTGGTCAAACTGATAGTCGGAGCTTCGACCGCTATTCAAAATGGCTTTTGCATTTGTGTCGATGAATTCTTTGTATGCGGGCTGCGGAGACGCCTTATAAAGAGAAACAAGATTGCGCACAAAAATTCCTTTAAATTGCACGCCATCGGCGCCACAGTCTGGCTCGCAACTGTCGTGCAGCACGCCATTGCGATCGACAAGCCGTGTTATGGCCGCGGTAGCAATCTTATGCGCCGTCTGAAGCAGCGCCGGCGAAGCAGTCCGATCGATCCGCGAGAACTCCACCAAACCTCCGAGCAGAACGCCCTGGTTATAACTCCATGCAGTCTGGCCATTATTTTTGCAGGAGGTTGCGTCAGCCTGGCTATTCGCGCTGGTAAGACCGTCGTTTACAAGATTTTGTCCGTTAATCATGCCCGTTGCGGCAAACCATTTCCAGCTACGATCAGCCCAGCCAAAGTATTGTTCGCGATGAATCTGGTCACGATTCGCCAAGTGCGCTGCTACTGAAAAAAAGAGCTCATTGGCGATGGCGTTCTTGTAATGGCGCTCTTTACTCCACCAAATGCCGCCGCCGCAAGTCTGGTCCCAACCGCCAACCATATCGACAAAAATCGACTCGGCCGCCATCAGATACTTTTGGTCGCCGGTAAGGTCGTAAGCATCGATCCAGGCAAGCGCCCACCAGCCTTCATCGTCATAATAATCGTTGATAAACCCCGGTGATTTGAGCTGAGCGCGCACCAGGGTATTCGCAAGCAATTGGTTGTACTTTTTTGTATTTGTTGCGCGTGCGTAATCGGTCAAAACAGTTATTGCATTGGCGGAATTCCACCAACCGGTTCCGTCGTACAAACCAGTCTGGGGGTTATACCATTTCTGCAGCACGAGGATACCTTGGGAGGTCTGCTGCGCTACCGACTCAGTAGCAAAGGCAGGCCTAGCCGTTTCGCCCAATCCGGCCCGCACAATAATCATCAAAAAACACACGCCCAACAAAAACGTGCGATTTACAAAAACATGGCGCATCTTCATCATCTCTATATTTTCCTTATCAGATATGGATACATGAAAAAGATTAACTCGCCGCATGTATAAAAGAGAAACCGCCGATCGGCAATCAACCCGCCCACCCCGTTTACGTCCGATAACGGATATTCTGTTAACTAGAGCCTAGCATTTTTGAAGTATCCTAAACCCATGCCAACCAGACAGTGTCTTGTGCTCTCGCATGTGCCCTTCGAGGATCTCGGCTCCCTGCAACCGGAACTCGAGCGGAGAGGTTTTGCCATTCGGACCGCCGACGCGGCCACGGCTCAATTTCCCTTGGCAGAGCTTGAAAGCTGCGAGCTGCTGGTTGTCCTTGGCGGACCGATCAGCGTTTACGAAACCGACGAGTATCCGTTTCTGCGTGGCGAAATCGAATCTATTCACCAGCGGCTCGCGGCGCACAAGCCGACGCTGGGCATCTGCCTGGGAGCGCAATTGATAGCGACGGCGCTGGGCGCTCGCGTCTACGCCGGCAGCCGAAGAGCTGAGATTGGCTGGTCCCCACTAAAACCTGCGGCAGATTCTACGCCGGAGTGGTTCGCACCGCTGCTACAACCAGGACTTTCTGTCTTTCATTGGCATGGTGATACATTTGATCTTCCATCAGGCGCTCAAAGACTTGCCAGTACAGATCTATATGAAAATCAATCTTTTATGGTAGAAAACTTCGCGTTGGCCCTTCAGTTTCATCCCGAGGTGACAGCACCTGGGCTCGAACGCTGGTATGTGGGCCACACGTGCGAATTACACCAGAAAAAAATCTCGCCAAAACAACTGCGGATTGAGACGCAAAAGCACGCACCTGCACTACTCACCGCCGCGGAAAAATTCTGGAAGTTATGGCTGGACTACATCTTATAGCGGCCAAGGTCTTCGTCATTCAGACCTTCTAGCCAACTACGCAATTGCTCGGCCGTAGGACCTTCGGGCGGACCGGTGGTATTCAATTTCGCCTTTTCCATTACTTTTTCATTGACGTAGATCGGGCAATCGGCGCGCAGAGCCAGAGCAATAGCGTCGGAGGGCCTGGCATCGACGGCAATGGGTTCATCGCCCTGCCGTAGCCAAAGAACCGCGTAAAACGTATCGTCCTTAAGCTCTGTTATGACTACTTTTTCCAACTCGCCATTTAAGTAGCGGAGGAGGTTCCTGGCCAGATCGTGCGTCATCGGCCGCGGAGCGCCAACTTTTTCGAGCTCTAGCGCGATCGCGTTGGCCTCAAAGATTCCAACCCAGATCGGCATCACCGTGTCAGAATGCATGTCTTTCAGCACAACGATCGGCATATTGGTAGCCGGATCCATCATTAAGCCACGGATTCGAACTTCAATATCCATTAGACCGCCTCGCCTACCAGACTATTAGGATAGGCTTTCGTAATCTTAACGCTTATATAGGTTCCTGGCGCAGGCGCAATAGGCTGTGGCCAGGTAAAGTTAACGGGTTTGTTCTGGCTGCTGCGCCCGGCGATTTGTCCTCGGGCGGGGTTAGTCCCTTCAACCATTACTTCGAGAACCTCTCCGATCTGCTTGGAATAATTAGCTCGCTGAATCTCCCGCTGCCTCTCAAGCAATACTTGAAGCCTGCGCGACTTCTCTTCTTCGGGAACTGAATCGGCCATCGTAAGCGCTGGCGTATTCGGCCGCGCGGAATATTTGAAAGCGAAGACGCCGTCAAACTGCACTTTATCGAGCAGATCTAATGTCTGATAAAAATCAGTTTCTCCCTCGCCGGGGAAACCAACAATAATGTCGGTGGTCAGCGAAATATGGCGGCGAGCGGCTTTAATCCAACCGATCTGCTCCAGATACCACTCGGGCGTATACTCGCGCGCCATGGCCTCTAGCACGCGCGCAGAACCAGACTGCACGGGCAGATGCACATGGTCGCAAAGCGTAGGAACGCGGTCAATCGCCTCGACAATGTCGCGCGTAAAGTCGCGAGGGTGGCTGGTAGTGAAGCGCACGCGGCGAATGCCCGGCAGTTCGCCGACGGCGGTCAGAAGCTCCGCGAAGCTGCACTTCCCTTCCGGATCGCGATAGCTATTTACGTTCTGACCCAGCAGTTGAATTTCGGTGAAGCCCAGCTCGGCAATGCGCCGCGCCTCGTCGAGCACCGACGAAGAACTACGGCTGCGCTCTTTGCCGCGCGTGTAAGGCACCACGCAATAGGAGCAGAATTTGTCGCAGCCCTCGATGATGGTGATGTAGCCGCGGTAAGGACTCAACCGCGCCGCAAATTCGGTTTCGAAGGTCTGGTCGGTCTGCTGATCGTCGAGGCCCGTGATGTGCTTCTCGCCCGCTTCAAGCCGCGCTAACATTTCGGGTAATTTGCGATAGGAAGCCGATCCGGAGACCAACGAGACGAAAGGCGCACGCTCAAAGATGCGCTCGCCCTCCTGCTGCGCTACACAACCCAAAACGCCAAAGCGCTTCCCTGCCCTGTGCGCATACTTGTGATCGTTCAGGCGGTTGTAAACGCGCTGCTCGGCCTTATCGCGCACCGAACAGGTGTTGTAGAGAATCAGTCCGGCATCTTCTTCCGACTCAACCTGCCTGTACCCCTGCTGAAGCAGCGTGCCAATCACTTTTTCGGAGTCGTGGGCATTCATCTGGCAACCGAAGGTCTCTAAATAAAATGTTTTTTCGGATGCCATAAGCTCTAGTATAGCGTGACGCAGTTTTCCGCCATGCCATCTCTCATCCCCCACAAAGAAAGGGCAACGAAACTCTCATTTCAAGAGTTCGTTGCCCCGAAGATTCAAAGTAGATTTCTAACCAAGTTAGCTGCGGATGATATTGATGGTATCTTGCGTAACGGTATCAAAGGTGGTTAGCGCCTTGGCATTCGCCTCGTAAGCGCGCTGATAAATAATCAGGTTAGAGAATTCAGTGGAAACGCTAACGTTCGACGCCTCCAGCGAACTGCCTTCCAGCGTGCCGCGTCCGCCCGTGCCGGCAACGCCGATCGTGGCGCTTCCCGAAGCTGCTGTCGTTTCGTAATTGGTCGATCCGGCGGAAGTCAAGGCTTCCTCGTCAGAGACGGCGGCAACAGCAAGTTGCCCGACGACCTGGTTTTCACCATTCGAATACGTTACAGAAACTTCGCCGCCGGAACCAATGCTGTAGCTGCTGTAGGAACCAGCAGGATAACCATCTTGCGAACCAGCCGAAGTTGTTGAAGTTGACGCTGTCTGCGTCAGGTATCCGGAACCGCTGGATTTGTAGAGATTCCACGTCATGTCGAGCGATGAAGCACCATCGGCCAAGCCGGAAAAGGCGATTTTGCTGATGTCCGCCGACGGACTGACTAGATTGCCGTTGGAATCGAAGTTAAGCGTTCCGCTGGTATTCGACGAACCGGTGCAATCCTGAATTACACTGCCGCTGACCGAAACGCCGGTGCCGCTGATCGACAATCCTGTGCCGCCGGCATCAAGACTTACCGTCACGCCCGTAACGCCGGCGTCGCTCAATGCCTGTTGGAGAGCGGTTTGATACTCGGCGATCGTTTCGCCGGCGGTAACAGTAGGCGCGGTAATAGTGGACGTACCGCTGTCGGTCGCCACGGAGATCGTCATATTCGTGCCGGTATCAACCGTATCGGAACTCGATCCGAAGTTGTAATTGGCGGTTGTTGTACCCAATTCGGTGCTCGTAGAGGCCGTCAGGGTCTCGGGGAGCGCCATACTGTATGACCACTCGTTGTTTGCGGTTTTGGTGTAGGTGATGGTAGCTTCATAGGAATTGCCCAAAGAGTCATAAATCTTTTCCGTACCCGTAGTCGATGTGCCCACAGGATCGTCCGAATCCAGATTCTGCGTCATACTAAAGTTCGCTGTCGCCGACGCATTCTTGGTTGAATTGGTGGGAATCGCAATATCGGTCAAGTTGCTGGTGTCGAGCTTGCCGTTTGTCGCCGCATAGCCCATAACCGCATAGCCGTCGCTCGATTCCAGCTTGCCACTCTTGCTGAGTTCGAAGGAACCGTTGCGGGTAAGCATTTGGCTTCCATTGTTATTCAGCACAAAGAAGCCTGAACCGTTGATCGCGACATCCGACGCCTTGGTCGTCGAAGAAATTGTGCCCATGGTAAAGTCCGTACTGGTCGCCGCAACCTTTACGCCGGAACCGGCTGCAACCGTGTCTCCGGCGCCGGTTGTACCCATTTTCTGGTACAACAGATCACCAAACGAAGTGGTCTTCGCTTTGTAACCGGTCGTATTCATGTTTGAAACATTGTTCGCGACCGTATTTAAGGCTTCACTGTCGGCATTAAGCCCTGTGAGGCAAACCGAAAAATTAGGCATGGCAAATCTCCTTGAGTGTATATCCGGGTTACGCTGGCTTCTAACCGGCGGCTGAATTCAGGTTGCAGATCCCTAACATCGAGAGCTGGCCGATCACTAGCGAGGACTTCCGTCTAAAGCATGGGAGAAGCGATTAGCCGCGTTGTTGGACGCAGGCACCCCAAGATTGCCGGCATTAACCGTAGGCGACGAAGTTGGGCTGGTCGACGAACTGGTTGACGACGATGCGGCAGTCGAACCGCCTAAAGCATCGGTTTGAGCCGATGGGGTCGCGGGGCCCGTTAAACCGCCCACCGCATCCCTAGAAGCAGAACTGCCGCTTGAATTTGATGACGAACCACCTAACTTGCTGGTCAACGTATCATTGATGCGGATCAACTGTTCCAGGCTATTCACATTGACGAGCTGATTGACATACTCGTTGGGATCGGCATTCGAAGTCGGATCCTGGTGTTTTAGCTCCGTGCATAGCAGTGTCAGAAAATCGGTGGATGAAATCTTCGAATCGCTGCTGCTGGAACTGCTTGAGTTACCGGAGTTGCTGGAGCTGCCCGATTCCGCTGTAGCGCCAGACATCGGCGATGCCGCTAACTGGTTATAAACTCCTGTCATCTTCTTTTCCTCCCGCGTTGCTTTCTCCCCGTGTATTTTCGTCTTCTAACGGTTCAGTTCATGCCATTACCGAGATGTACCGGCCACTGCTGCCGCCTGCGTAAGCAGGCGTATTTACGTCGGCAGCCGTTGTCGATGTAGTGGATGCGGACAATTCCGCGGCTGTTTGAGTCCCGGCTTGCCAATTCGATTGCGTACTCGCGGCGCCTTGCTGATTGGCATTCTGGCCCGCGTTCTGATTCATGTTTTGATCCATGCCCGATCCGCTTCCGCCGGCGGTATCCATCGTCAGCGAAGAAACCGCGGCTCGCTGTTCGTTGAGATAGTTGCTCAGCCCCTCCATGTGCGCGCCCAGCGTCTGCGCCGCAGCAGCCGATTCAGGCACGAGCGAAGCATGAATGCTGCCCCCGCTCAAATCCGCTCGCACGCTGACCCAACCCAGCGTGGGATCCTGAAATCCAGCCTCGGCGTGATGGCCGCTGGCATGCGTCAAAGACGGAGTGCTAAAACCCGTTCCCGCATCGAGCGCGGCAAAGGTCTCTTGCGCCGTCAGATTGCTCGCCGAACCGGCGGCAGAAGCGTTAGTGCCAGCCGTCACGCCGGCCGACGCGTGAGCATCGCCAAAATCGCGCGCCATAATGGAGGCTTCGGTGCCGGTGCCAGTACCGGACAGAGGCGACTGCGCTACGTGCGCCGTCATATCCGCCGCATTGCCAGAGCTACTGTGATTAGCGATCGACGAAACGGTCTGTTTATCACTTGCCGGCTCCGCCTTTGCGCCATCCGCCAACGCGCTTGCCGATACACTTTTCGATGTAACGCTGTTCACGCCAGACTCAGCGCTTTTCTGCCGTGGATTTCCCTTGACGCCAGCGGTAAGAACCTGGCCGGTATTTTGCACTTCGCCCGTTGCGGCGGTCTGCGCATCGACGCCAGCCAAATGCGCACTGGATGCCGATTGATTCGCTACCGTGAGAGCCTGTGTATCCGATGCTGATCTGGTGGCAAGAACGCCCTGTCCGGATGGCGATACGCTGGACAAAACGGCCTTTGCCGCTCCGTTAGCTGGCTGCGATTTCGAACCGGACGCGGGGCTGCTCCCCGTCGCACTGGGCATTGCATCTGCCGAGATGACGACCGGACCTTCGGTTACGTCGGCGCTATCCCTCGGTGCGGTCTGAGCGGCATTTGAAAGGAGCTTCGTGCTTCCCGCTGCGATTACCGTTGTAGAGCTGCTGGCCACACCCGACGCCGTTTGAAGCGCGTTGCCGGCAGGATCGGCGGCTTCAGAAACCGGTGCGGATTCTTTCGCTGCCGTTGTCGCCAGCGATGCCTGCGCCTGAGCGGCCGTAGCAGTTGCACCCGGTGCGGTTAAGGTATCGCTATCAGGCTGGATGCTGGCAGTAGCCGTTGAAACTGTTTGCGGCGTAGAGACAGATTCCGCGGTTTCTGTCTGCGCCTGCGCCGCGGCGGCTTGAGCCGCCGGGCTGGCGGCCAGCGCAATGCTCAGCAGATCCGTTTGTGCCACAGGAGTAGTCACCGCGGTTCCGGCTGACAATGAATCGAGTTGTTTTCCGCTCGATAAATTCTTGGCGCGTGTGTTGCTTCCGATGCTGGAGGCTGGCTTCGCGCTTAGAGTATTGCCCGCCGCGGCCGCAGGAAATTCCGCGAGATGATTTGTTGCTTTTGTATCCGTAGCGTCAGTCTGAGCCGTTTGGCCAACCGCATTAGTTAATACCGACGAAGCCGATGTCTGCGGCTCAGAAACGACCGCTGATTTTCCCCCTACTACCTGATTCTGCAAATCTATACTGACACCACTACTGACATCACTGGCATCCGTTTCCTCCGCGCTGCTGGTTGCATCGGCACTATTCGTCGATACAGGCGTACTGCTACCATCTGTCTGCGCGCCTACGCCCATGGCGAGCAGCATCGATTGCCAACTCGAGCGGAAGTCCCCGCCGGTAGAAGAACTATCGTCTTCTGTCCCCGTCGAATCTTGTGTCTGCCGGGATGAACTGACTGCGGTACTGAAAGCGCCAGCATCCAATACGGCTCCAGCAGCCCCTCCGACTGAAATCCCCGAACTTACGTCAATACCAACGGAAACGGTCATGCCGGTAGATAAAGCAGATGGCGTGCCAAAGATGAGAAGGAAGCGGTTAGAACATTGTCAGGGATGGGAGCGCGATCCCGATTCAGGAAGTCCCTAAATCATCAGAGTTTTTTTACTCAAGTTCGGCCGGAGGCGTACGAGCTACTTGGGCTGAGTTTTCTCTGAAGATTCGCTGCGCCGCTGGGATTGTTGAACTCTAACCGCACGGCCGAGGAACCAGTCGTCAAGCTCGTGTTGCGAACGGCGGCTGGCGTCAAGCGCGTCAACCTCTTCAACCTTTTGGATGAGCGTTTCCACCTGGCGGTATTCGATGCGTTTGCCCAAAAGCTCCTGCCGCCGCACGGCAACGTTTCTTTCCGTCTCAACGATCCGCGGAGCGAGAGCCGTTGCGTGACGTTTGGCGAGGCGTGTTTCTTCCAAACCAGCCAAACGATCCGCCAATTCCCCCGAGGTAACGCTTGAGACCACCAGCTTTCGGCCTCTGCGATCCCGCTCGAAGGTCGCCAGAAGAGCGGCCTGCAATCGCCGAAGATCGCTGACCGCCGCGGCCAGCGCCGTGCGGCTTTGCTCCTCTTCGATCTCGCGAATGTGAAGCAGCCGGCGCATGGCGCGAGAGACGGCCATGGCTTATAGCCCCCCGGCTAGCGCAGCAAGTCGGTTTAGACCATCGGCGAAGTTGACCTGTTCGTTCGCGTCCTGAGTCAGATAGGCACGAATGGCATCCCGGCCGCGCAGCGCGCGATCCAACTCCGGATCGGCACCCGGCTTATAGGCGCCAATGCGGACCAGATCCTCGGAACGCGCGTAGATCGCCATCAACTTGCGCACCAGCGAGGAATGTTCGCGATGATCGGGCTTGGTCACCGCAGGCATCAAACGGCTGATCGAATCCAGGATCTGAATCGGCGGATACCAGCCCTCGGAGGCGAGCGAACGCGAGAGCATGATATGCCCATCAAGCAGCGAACGCGCGGCATCGACAATCGGATCCTGCTGATCGTCGCCCTCCATCAACACGGTATAAAAAGCGGTAATCGAGCCGGTACGGAAACGCCCGGCACGCTCGATCAACCGCGCCAGACGGCTCAGCACCGAGGGTGTGTATCCCTTCGCCGTAGGTGGCTCTCCGGCCGCCAAACCGATCTCACGCGCGGCCATGGCGTAACGCGTCAACGAATCGAGCACCAGCAAAACGTGTTTGCCTTGCGCGGCAAAATACTCGGCAATCGTGGTTGCGGCCAGCGCGGCGCGCATGCGCAGCAGCGGCGACTGATCCGAAGTGGAAACGACCACGACCGAACGCGCCAAGCCCTCTTCGCCCAGGGAATCGCGCAGAAACTCGCCCACCTCGCGGCCGCGCTCTCCCACCAGGCCAACGACGGTTACCTCAGCTTCGGTGTTGCGCGTCATCATGCCGATCAGCGTGCTCTTGCCNNCGCCCGATCCGCCGAAGATGCCGACTCTTTGCCCACGCCCGACGGTCAGCAGCGAGTCGATGGCGCGGATGCCCGTACCGAGAGGATCGGAGATCGGCACCCGTTCCAATGGCGCGCGCACCACGCCATCAAGGGGTAGCGCTTTTGAAACCGCC
>PMHC01000149.1 GCA_003156495.1 Acidobacteriaceae bacterium | reverse complement strand
ACCGAAGAGATTGCCGGCACCATCCGCAGCATTCAGGAAGAAACCAAAGCTACCCTCGACGTGATGTCGGAGAGTCAGGCGGCGGTTGAAAGCGGTCTGAACGAAACGGCCAACGCGCGCAAAAGTCTGACGGAAACGATCGAAGCCTCGAAGAAGGTCGAGCAGCAGATCAACCTGATTGCCACGGCGGCCACCGAGCAGACCGCGGCGGCCGGCGAAATTTCCGAATCGGCTGGACAGATTTCGCAACTGGCGACGCAAAACTCGCAGGCCGCCGACGAGTCGGTCGAAGCGCTGAAGAATCTTTCATCGCTGGCAGCGGAACTGGACAGCATCATCCGGCAATTCCAGTTAGAAGAGGGCAAACAGAGCGGCAGCCGCTTCGCCGCCAGCAAACGCACGGCCACGGCGCAAGCCGCGTTGGGCGTTTCGCGGGCATAACAAGACAGAGCCGGTCCCGTGATCGGCTCCAGGCGGAAACCCAGATCTGTGGACTTGACGGGCGAAATTTCGTCCGTCAGGTCCCCGCCTGTCTTTTAACACGGCAGCTCAGAATGAAACCATCTTCCCGTCGATTCTCTTTCCTTTAGATAAAGAATTCTTTCCTCCCTTCCTTTTTATCTTTTCCGCTTTTATCCGGGTATCCTTGACGTATAGCGGATTGAAAGCGAAACGGCCCGCTCTGGTAGGCGCGATCTGCACCGGCCCGGAGCAGATCGCACGCAGGAGAGACTGGAAATGAGCGCGGTGAAATACGATCTGATCGTCATCGGTTCCGGACCTGCCGGGCAGCGTGCGGCGGTAGCGGCAACCAAAATCGGCAAGCGGGTGGTCGTTATTGAAGCCCGCCAGGTAATCGGCGGCGTCTGCATCAACACCGGCACGATTCCGTCGAAGACCATGCGCGAGGCGGTACTGCATCTGTCCGGCTACAACTATCGCGCGATCTACGGCGTCAACTACCGGGTAAAAGAAAAAATCACCATGGCGGATCTGGCCTACCGGGTCCAGTCCGTCGTCAAAACCGAAGTGGACGTGGTTGAATCGCAACTGTCGCGCAACGGCATCGATGTGGTGCACGGCGTGGCGCGCTTCGTCGATCCGCATCGGGTGCACGTAGAAGGTCCGCAGGCCGACTCGACCTTGGAGGCCGATCGCATTTTGATCGCCGTAGGCACCCGTCCGGCGAATTCGCCCAAGGTGCCAATCAACGGCAAAACCATTGTCAACAGCGACCAGATCCTGGGGCTGGAAAAGCTGCCGCGCTCGCTGATCGTCGTCGGCGGCGGCGTAATCGGCGTCGAATACGCCTGCATGTTCGCCGTGTTGGGCGTGCGCGTCACGCTGATCGAAAAACGCGACCGGCTGCTGGAGTTCGCCGACCAGGAGATTATCGAAACGTTGAGCTACCACTTGCGCGACAGCCGCGTGACGATGCGACTGGGCGAAGAGGTGGCCAGCGTCGAGGAGCCTACGCCGGGCACGGTAGTCGCGAACCTCGAAAGCAAGAAGAAGGTCTCAGGCGACGCGCTGCTTTACGCCGTCGGCCGGCAGGGCAACGTGGACGAACTAAACCTGGCCGCTGCCGGGCTGGAAGCCGATTCACGCGGGCGCATCGCCGTCAACGAGCACTACCAAACCAAAGTTGCGCACATCTTCGCCGCCGGCGACGTGGTGGGCTTTCCCTCGCTTGCCTCGGTCTCGATGGAGCAGGGGCGCATCGCCGCCGCCCGCGCCTTCGACGATCAGGCGGCCTGCTCCAATCCCAGCTTCTACCCTTACGGCATCTACACCATCCCCGAAATCAGCTTCATCGGCAAAACCGAGCAGCAGTTAACCGACGAAGATGTGCCTTACGAAGTGGGCATGGCTTACTATCGCGAAGTGGCGCGCGGCCAGATCCGCGGCGACACCACCGGCCGGCTTAAGCTCATCTTTCATCGCGACACGCGCAAGGTGCTGGGCGTACACATCATCGGCGAAGACGCCAGCGAACTGGTGCACATCGGCCAGGCCGTCATGATCCTCAACGGCACGGTCGATTACTTCATCGACACCGTCTTCAACTACCCCACTTTGGCCGAATGCTACAAAGTCGCCGCCTTTAACGGACTGGGACGGCTGCACCGCTATCAGGCGGAGTAAAAAGGACGCCGCAGCTCCATTTTGCAGCCTTGAAGCAGCCACCCAGTCAGGCGCGGTGATCGATCTTCACCCTCCCAGCGGTTATACCTCGACCGATTAAGAACGCGTCATGGCCCGCTTACAAGGCGGGTAACACCTGGCGCGCCTCATAACTTCCGGAATAAGTTCAGCACTTATTCCGGTTGCCGCTTCCCCTTATTATTTGCGGTTTATTCGATTTGATGCGAACTCCCTGAAAGTGCGCTAGCGTTTGCGCAGGCAGGTGCGCGAGATGCGGTCGTGCCAGGCGAAGTGGCCTTTATCGAAGAGCGCCCAGGCCAGTCCCATGCCGCAGGGCAAAATCGATAGCGGCAGCGCCAGCAGACGGCCGATGCGCCGCGCGCGTGAGGGCACGCGCCCCTCGAAGGTGCTCAAAGCCACGCCGGCATAGCCCATGCCCGGCGTGGCCTTGGCAAAGGCGAAAAAGAAAACCAGATAGGCAACGCCGAGCGCAAGCAGACAAAAAGCCGCGGCGATCTCGGCGGCGCGCGGGCTGGTGGGCAATTGGCTGGCGTGGGTAACGGCCAGCGCGACCATGCTCAAAAATGTGGCGGTGACCAGCGTGCCGTCCAGCACGGCGGCCAGCAGACGGCGGCTGAGCGGCGCCTGTTCGACGGCGGCCTTCGGCGCGACAGCGGGAACGGACGCATCGAGCGCATTTTCTTCGGGCAATGCCCTGGCTTCAGGTTGCGCCATCGCTTCCAGCCGCGGCTCTTCATAAACAGGTCGCGACTCTTCATAAACAGGCTGAGGCGCTTCAAAAGCGGTCCGCGCTTCGGGTTGCAGCTCTTCGTAAACAGCCCGCGCGGTGGGCAGCGGCTGTTCAAAGGCAGTCTGCGGCGGAAGCTCGCTCCGCGGCGGCGCGGCCACGGGTTCAGGCAGCGGCGCGGGCGCGACGGCGGGCAGCTCACGGCTCATCCAGACGGGCATGGCCGGTTCAGAGGCCAGCGGCGGCGCGGGCTCAGTGGAAACCGAGGCCGGATCGACCTCGAAGATGCTCAACTGCCCCGTGCGCTCCTCGGCGGCCAGCGGCCCTTCGGCGCGGCGCGGACGCATTTTGCGCGTGGCGACGACTTCGCGCGGAAACTGGATCAAGTTGGCGTAAGCGGGCGGCGCGGAAGGCGCGGCCTGCTCCGGCGCAAAGGGATTGGCGAACCAGGGATCCTCGTCGATCGGCAAAGGCTCCGTGCGCTGTTGCGCTTCAGGCCCAGCGGCCGGCGCGGCGGCAGAGGCGGCCGACTCGACAAAGGGCAGTTGCGGTTCTTCTATCGGCGGCATGGCCTGCAAACCGGCGAGCACTGACTCGGCGGCAGCATGGGCTTCCAACGCGGCCTGCGAGGCAACCTTGGCCGCGCGTGCGGCGGCGCGGGCGCCGTCGGCCAGCGTTTCGTTAAAGCTGGGAGCATGAGCATAACGCTCGGCCACGCGCGCGGCGGCCTGCGAGGCGCGGCTGACGGGAATCGGATGGCCGGGCTGCGCTTCCGGCTCGGCCAACAGCGAGTCGGCGCGATGCCGGTGCGCGGCTACGCGACGGTTGACTTCCTGCTTCCACGCGGGAAAAAAAGTAGCGGTATTTGGTGATGCGCTCAAAGCTCCAGTGCCCCTTCCGATGCGACGCGGTCAGCTTTGCCATTCCGCGAAAACATAACGCGCGGAACCGCTCGCCAGACTGACGCCGCGGAGTTTGCCCGCGCCACTCGCTAAAAAAACGAGACAGCTCGAACAATGCCGCAGATCGGAGAAAGGAGTTCGGCGGAGACAGACGGCCGCCTCTTCGGGCGTTAAGCCCGTAAGCATGTGGCCTCATCCGTATTTTCTGTTGCCAGAGCAGAGAGGATCGCGCCCCTATACATAAGCCGGTTTTGCTATGCTGAGCCTTACACCGGTCTAGGTCTAGGAATGTATCCTCGTCATCTACTATGTATCACGCTACTGGCGGCATGTCACCAGATACTCGGCGCGCAGATGTTGACCAATGCGGCACCTTTGGCGCCGCAGGTCGAAGCTGTCCCGAATACGAGCGCATCAGATGCGCTGCCCGACGATCCCGGTCAGGAACTGGTGCCCGTGGCCGCCCCCGAGCCCGCGCCGGCAGCCGGAGATCTCGCCATCATCGATGCCAAGCAAAGCCAGGAATGGGCCGGCGACATGAGGACGCTGACCGGCAATGTGGTGATTCACTACCGCGATTACGTCATACGCGCCGACAAGGTCGTCTACAACCGCGCTACTACGGAGCTGGAGGCCGAAGGCCATCTGCAATTGAGCGGCGGCCCCAACGACGTGCTGATCAACGCCACGCACGGCGACATGCGGCTGAACATGCACACCGCCCGCTTCTACAACGTCAGCGGCTCGCAGGGCGTGCGCCTGGTCGGCAGCCGCATGGTCTATTCCACCACCAACCCGCTGCTTTTTTCCGGCCGCGTGCTGCTGCAAACCGGCGAGAACAACTACCGGATGGTCGACGGCTCGATCACCAACTGCCGGCTGCCGCGCCCCGACTGGCGCATCGTCTCCCGCTCCATCCAACTACGCGACAACAACGCCTCGACCACGCATGCATTCTTTGAAGTTCTCGATATGCCGGTACTCTATCTGCCGTATCTGCACCACCCGTCGG
>PMHC01000106.1 GCA_003156495.1 Acidobacteriaceae bacterium | reverse complement strand
GTGCCCCTTCAAAGCCACTCTACGCCTACAAGCGATTTGCTCTAAAGCCAAACGGGAACGCGCCGGATGGAACGGCGGCAACCATCTATGGAAGAGCAGTATATCCCGAAGCGGACAGAGGTGTCGCGCGTTAGAGCATTTTTACCGATGGTGCATTGGAATTCAAGACCGCGGAGTTGACGCGAACACCAGTGAGCGGCAATCTTCTACCTCATTCCGCACTCTACCGAATTGGTAAACATGCTCTATTTGGAGTGAATGGGTTAGATTTCCGGGCGATGCGAGCGGGCGAGAAAGCGCGCGCCCAGCGCGCCGCCGGCCATGGCGAAGAGGACCAGAATCACCACCAGAAAAGCGGTGGCGAAGAGCACCGAGCCGGAACGGCCCTCGGGCGAAAGCAGGATGGACTTCAGCAGCGCGGCGGCCTGCGGGTCGGCGCTCATCGAGGAAGATTGCATGGCCATCTGCTGGTTGACCAAACCCTGCCAAAAGCCGTCGAAGGCCTGGCCCTCATGCAGCCAGAAGCGCATGGCGTAGAGAGAAAGCGCTGTAGCCGAGGCCGCGCTCCAGCCGCCGACGACTCCGGTGGCCAAACCGATGCGCGCGCCCGCCCCCAGCGTGATCCAGGCCGGACGCCGACCGCGCCTGTAAAGAGCGACGGCCCAGGCGGCGGCGGCGGCCATCAACAGCCAGCCCAAAATGCCCAGCGGCGAAAGCAGCGAGCAAAGAATGCCGGCGGGAATGGCCAGCGAGAGAATCAGCCGCAGCGCGTACCGCCAGTCAATCGAATCGGCGTCGCGCACCGGCGCTCCGGCAGGCTCGGATTGGCCGGGAAGTGAATCGTCGTCAATAAAGACGAGCTGCGGCAGGCCGCAGGCCGGGCAATAGCTAGCCCCTTCTTCAACGGTCTGATGGCAGCGGTTGCAGGTCAATTCCATAATTCAAGCGTAAAGCATCGGGCCGGGGTGTGGTCAGGCGGGCAGGCCGAGTTTTGCGGCGACAATGGCCACGGCGGCGACGACGGTTTCGTCCAACGACAGTTTAGTCGAGTCAAGAAGTATGGCGTCGGAAGCGGGGCGCAGCGGAGAATCGACGCGGGTACGGTCACGCTCGTCGCGGGTGCGCAGGTCGCGGAGAATCTCTTCGAGCGCCGTCGGCGGGTTGCCCTCGGCCACGGGTTTCTGCTCCATCTGATCGAAGCGGCGCTGGCCACGAGCTTCAGGCGAGGCGTCGAGAAAAATTTTAACTTCGGCATGGGGAAAAACGACGGTGCCGATGTCGCGGCCTTCCATCACCACGCCGCCCTGAGCGCCGAGCTGCTGTTGCAGGCCGACCATCCAGGCGCGAATGGCGGGAAAAACGCTGACGCGCGAAGCGGCTTCGGTGACGGTGGGGTTGCGGATCAGCCCCGAGACCTCTTCACCGTCGAGCAGAACGAGATTGTCCTCCTCGCCGGGTTCGAGGCGAATGGAGGTTTCGGTGGCCAGCTTTTCGAGGATCGGGCTATCGTCCAGGTCGAGGCCGAGGCGCAGAGCCTTGAGCGCGAAGGCGCGGTACATCGCGCCAGTCTCAAGGTTGAGCAGGCCGAAGCGCTGAGCCAGACGGCGAGCGACGGTGCTTTTGCCCGCGCCTGCCGGTCCATCGATCGCTACGATGATTCGCCGGCCGGCTGTGGGCAACGATGAGTTATTTTTTTTGTCGCTCATCCGCGTTTCTTCGCTGGAGATTTCGCGTGCGCGGCGAAGCCGAAGCGCGACCGGCCGCCCGACTTGGCGGCGGCCATAGCCGGCTTGCGGCTAGCGCTGACAGGCCGCGCGCTTTTATGCGCCGCGCTGACGCCGCGCGTCGTCGGCCGAGCCGCGGACTTGGCCGCCGGCTTGCCGTGGTTGTTATGCAGGCTTCTGGCAGCGGCGGGCTTGGCTTTATGCAGGCTGGTCACGCCGGCCGTGTGGTTGGAGTGATTGTTGCTGTGATTGCCGCCGGAGTGATTGCCGCCGCTATGATGCACGCGGCTGGTGGAGGTGGAAACCGCGCCGTTGTGCGACCGGCTGGCGACCTGGTCGCGGCTGCCGTGGCCATTCGAGGGCCGTGGCGCGGGTTTATGCGCGCCAGAGGCTGGACGGCTGAATCGCGGCTTGGCGGGCTTTTCCGCCGTCGGGCGCGTGAGCGCGGGCGATGTGGGCTGTACGGGCGGCGGTGTGGGCTTTTTTATCGACGCTGAAGCGGCTACCGCCGGAAGAGGTTCATGCAGCTCCTCTTCACGATCAAAAGAGTTGAGAAAGTAGCTCGAAGCCGGCATGGCCGAGCTGGCGTAGATCGTCGGCGGCTGGGTAAACTCCGGCAGCGTTCCGGCAACGTAAAAGTGCGGGGCGTGGCCCAGCGAAAGCGTATGCACCTGGCGGGTGGCCACCAGTCCGCGCAAAACCTCGCGCACCTTGCTGCGCGCCGTCAGCGGAGCCAGGTACAACTCGACCTCCTCCATGGTGGCGGCAATCACAGCCTGCAAATAGATAGAGGCCAGCACCGAGATGGCGGTGACCTGCGAGGTGGAAGCGCCTTCGGCGATGGCTTTTTGATAGCGGATCTTGAGCAATTGCCACTGGGGCGTGCGGCCGGGAGCCGAAACCACCGGAATGATGCGCAACTGCTGCCAAAGTTCGGTAATGGCGCGCAGAACAGCCGACTCGGAAACCTCGCGGCCCAAAGCATGGCGAAGCTGGGGGATGGTAGCCTCGTCCGCTTCAAGAAGTTTGTAAGTTTGAATGGCCAGCGGAGAAACCTGGCGCGAGCCGGTCAATTGGGGAGTGCGCCGCCAATCGCGGTCGCCACGCAGCGCGTAAACGTAGGGCAAAACCCAGGCCGCCACCACAAAATCGGGCTGCTCGCCGGGCTGTCCCTGCAGGTTCAAGCGAACCGCGACGTTGTTCGTTTCCAGGCGGACCAGAAGATCCTCGGCCTGGGAAACGAGCTTGGCCGACGGCTCCAGATTCCGTTGGCCCGCTACGGCTTCAACAAAAGAGGGAACAACGAAAGGGGAAAATTGCCGCTGCGGCATGAAGAGACAAAGCCCAGTCTCCTCCAGCCAGATGCGCGCATCCTCGATCGTGGTTGTGCCAACACCGTTCTGGCGCATCCTTTCGGAGCGCGCTGCTTCCAATTGTTCAGCTGTCAAAGAAAAACCCTCGCTTCCAGGCAGGCGATCTTACTTGCAACCCTCGCTCCTGAGAGCGGGGTGGCCGCCTTTCATGGAACTTGAAGCCATCTACAGCTCCCTAAATCCGGTGAAAAGCCCGCAGGATCTCGCGCCAAGAGTACAACAAAGCTATTGGACGTCCATGTGGGCAACTGGTTGGGTGGCTGGTTTTTGCAAGTTCCAACAATAACCATTCTATACGTTTTATATCTAAAGCGGTATTCACCTTGATGGCGGCATGGCAGGCAACGGTGGCGGCAATGTGGGTACGGATGCGTGTAAGTTCATCATTTTCATATGGTTGATCGGAATCAGCAGCCGCCTGTTCAACAATTTCAGCCAGTACGCGCTCCAACGCGGAGCTTTCCAGGCCGGCGGGGGCGGCTTTTACCGCAAGTGTATGTGGGCCAAAGGCTTCCACGTCAAAACCACTGCGATCGAGTTCCTCGGCGATGCGGGCGAATACCACCATCTGGTCGGGCTTGAGCTCAACTAGTAACGGCATAAGCAAACGTTGGCGTTCAACGCATTTCTGCTGGCTTTGGCGAAGAATTTTTTCGAAAAGCACTCTTTCGTGTGCAACGTGCTGGTCGATGATCCAGAGCCCGTCCTCGCCGGTGGCCAGAATAAAAGACTCCTTTAGCTGCCCGAGAGGTTTGAGCGCGGCCAGATGGCCGAGGTTGGCCGAAGCCTGTTCGGCCTGAACGCGCGCGGTTTCGGCGGCGGGATCGGAAGCGTATGCGATTGCATCGACGCTGCTTGGGCTACAATTTTCAGGATTCGGCGCGGTTGCCGCCGGTGTGAAGAGCTCGCGGGCTGCCTCGCCCCAGGCTTTGAGGTCGAAATCGTGAGGGTCAGGATAGGGCGTTTGCGCCGCAAAGGGCAGCCGGCCGGGAAGCGGCGAAGGCAGGCGAGGGCTCAAGTGAAAGGGCGCGGCCTGGGAGCGATCGAAGTCCAGAGGCTCGGAATCCTGCGGCGCGCCGGGCAAAGGCGAGGTGGCAGGCGGCATCAGCGAAGGGCTGGCCGTGGGTTGTGCATCGAGAGCCGCCAGAAAACCGGCGGCCGGCCGCGACTGCACCAGCGCGGTGCGCAAGCTGTCGCGAACAAAGTCGTGGACCCGGCTCTGCTGGCGGAAACGAACTTCAGTTTTGGCCGGATGAACGTTGACGTCGACCTCTTCGGGAGGCATCTCCAAAAACAGCAGCACCACGGGAAAGCTGGTGGGCGGAATCACGTTCCGGTAGGCTTCGGTGATGGCGTGCATCAGCAACCGGTCGCGTATAAGACGCTTGTTGACAAAAATATAAATTGAATTGCGGTTCAGCTTTTGCAGCTCCGGCTTGGAATAGAAACCGGTGATCCGCAGCGCACCCGGCTGACGCACCGGCTCGTCGGGTTCGCGCTTCCAGGGCGGCGGCTCGGGCAGCCCGACGTGCGCCAGAGGGCTTTCGGCGGCGACGGGCAAAAGCTGCTCCAGCGTCTCTTTGCCGAAAATTTGATAAATGCGCTCGGCGGGCCGAGCCACCGGCGGGGCCGAAACGATGGTGTGGCTAGCCGAAAGCAGCTCGAAGTGCTTTTCCGGATGGACCAGCGCGTAGTGGGTAACCAGCGCCGTCACATGCGCCAGCTCGGTCGATTCGGCGCGAAGAAATTTGCGCCGGGCCGGCGTGTTGAAGAACAGATCGGAGACGGCAATGGTGGTGCCGCGCGGCAGGGCTGCATCTTCGACGCGGAAGATTTTGCCGCCGGCGATCTCGATGTGTGTGCCGGCCGGCTCCTCGCCCGAAGCGGTATCGAGAGTGACGCGAGCCACCGAGGCAATCGAGGGCAGCGCCTCGCCGCGGAAGCCTAGGGTCGCGATCGACAGCAAATCGTCGGCGGTGCGCAGCTTGGAGGTGGCGTGGCGCTCGAAGGCCAGCAGCGCATCGTCGCGGTTCATGCCGCGGCCGTCGTCGGAGATGCGAATCAGCTTGCGGCCGCCACCCTCGACCTCGACGCGGATGCGGTTGGCGCCGGCGTCAATGGAGTTTTCAAGCAACTCCTTAACCACTGAAGCCGGGCGGTCGACCACCTCGCCGGCGGCGATCTGGTTGGCGACCTGATCGGAAAGAACGCGGATCTGGCCCATAACATCCAGCCTATCGCAAGGCGGCGGCCTGTTGGTTTATCGACATAAAGGATTGGGCGATTTTGACTACTCGCGAAATTTCAGACTCCTTTAGAAATGCGCTGAATTTACGTAATGTTCTCGACGGCATTGTAGCCGCCAAAGAGTTTTAGCTCGTTTTATGGGATACGATGTGCGATATTTTTAACATTGGCTTTGTTTAAGTGGAATACGAGCACTCTATGTCCGCCAAAACCGACAAACGCGCGAAAGAAATTCTGCACTTGCTATTGCGAGATCGCAAGGCGTCTGTCGACGATCTTGTCGCGGCGACAAAGACATCGCCGGCAAGCATTCGTCGGGATCTGGTGCGTCTGGAAAAACAAGGTCTGGTTAATCGCACGCATGGCGGGGCGATGCTGGCCGAAGACGGCGCGGCGGTCTACGAGCCCTTCCGTTTTGACGCCGCATTCCAAGTGCGCGAAGATCGTTTCTCCGAAGAAAAACAGCGCATTGCCCATGCCGCGGCCGTACTGGTTGAAGAAAATGAAACCATCGGGATCGCCGCCGGCACGACCACCACGTGCGTGGCGCGCCAGCTCGCGCATCGCAGAAACCTGCACATCATCACCAACGCCGTAAACATCGGCATGGAGCTAGGTTCCAAGCCACAATTGCAAACCACCTTGACGGGCGGCGCGATTCGCTGGAGCGGGGCGTTTTCGCTCGTCGGCGCCACCGCAATCGAGATGCTGTCGATGGTGATTATGGACAAGCTGTTTTTTGGAGCCACGGGCGTCGATCCCGAGCGCGGCGCAACGGTCATACAACTGGAAGAGGCCGCGGTATTCCGCGCCATGGTGCGCCAGTCTCGCCAGCGGATCGTCGTTGCCGACTCCAGCAAGCTGGGGCAAGTGAGTCCCGCGGTCGTGTGCATGCCCAATCAGATCGATCTGCTGATTACCGACGATGGCATTTCGGACGAGCTCGCGCATCGATTCGCCGCAAACAATACTCGAGTCATTATCGTATAGAACATTTCAGGCCAGGATGGATCGTCTTCCAGTCCCTTCGCATTCCCGCAGCCGTTGATGGCGATCGATGAGATGCGCTTCAAGACCAATAGCGAAATCGAGTCGGTGAAAATGACGAAGCAGGCCTCTCCCGGCGCGCGCCTATTTTTTTGAGACCAATGCCTCTGCTCCGCATCAAAGTAAGTGAACGGAAGAACCCGGCAGAGCGCTCTACCGGAAGCGGCGAATTTCATTTTCCCGGCAAATTTTATTTTCAAGGAGAGATCATGGCAAGCAAAGCAAGTGCGGTTTGGACAGGTTCACTGA
>PMHC01000254.1 GCA_003156495.1 Acidobacteriaceae bacterium | reverse complement strand
CCAGATGGGCGGCGCGCTCAGCAACCGCGCCGCGCCAGTCAAGCAAGATCTGGTGGAGCTGATCGCTCTGCTTGAGGCCGGAATCGACTTTGCCGAAGATGACGTGGAGGTCGCTCCGCAGCCGGAGATTGCTCACCGCATCGAGTCGCTACAGCCGCCGCTGGCAGCGCTTGAAGCCTCTTTTGCTCGCGGCCGCATTCTGCATGACGGCCTGACGCTGGCCATCGTCGGCCGGCCCAACGCGGGCAAAAGCTCGCTCTTCAATCGCCTGGTCGAGCAAGATCGCGCCATCGTCACGGCCACGNNGACCGCGCCATCGTCACCGCATCGCCCGGCACCACGCGCGATCTGGTTACCGAACGGGTCTCGCTCGGCGGCATTCCTATCGAGCTGGTGGATACGGCCGGCCTACGCGAGGGCCGCGAAGAGGCCGAGCAGCAGGGAATTCGTCGCAGCCGCGAGGCGCTGGCCGACGCCGCGCTGGCCATCGTCGTGCTCGACGCGACAGCGGCCATCAACAATGAGGAGCGCGCGCTGCTGGCCGCCGTCGCCGGCCGGCCGGCGATTGTCGCTATCAACAAATGCGATCTGGCGGCAAATGCTTCCGGCGGCCTGCGTCTGGATTCGCCGGAGCTGGCCGGATGCGCGGCGCTTTCGACCTCGGCACTAACCGGCGCTGGAATAGATGCATTGCGCCAAAAAATTGTCGAGCTAGCCACTGGCGGCGCTGCCTCCGAGCCCGGCATGTTGACCAATCTGCGCCAGCATCAGGCGGTAACAACGGCTCTGGCCGCTCTGGCCGACGCAGCCAAGGCCAACGCAAACGGCATTCCCCACGAGATGATTCTGCTCGATCTTTACCGCGCGCTCTGGGCGCTGGACTCGCTAACCGGCCAAACCACGCCCGACGACATCTTAGATTTAATCTTCTCCACCTTCTGCATCGGAAAATAAAGCGAGATCTATACCGCTTCACCACATCGGCAGCGTCGTCTGCTTCGGCGATGTGCTGGTGACGCCGGCCGCGCTCGCCCGTCTGGCCGAAGAAGGCAAATCGCTGGTCTTTCTTGGTTCCAACGGCCGTTTCAAGGCCCGTCTCGAAGGCCCCATCGGCGGCAATATACCGGCTCACCGAACCCGTTGATTTGCACGTGAAAGAGTATGGTACATTCAAGTCGGTCGACTTTGACGGTCCGCTGATCGTTTAGGCACACGGTGCAAAGCCGTGCGCAAACCTCTAGCGATCCTTAAAAACCGGCTGCTTTCGCGCGGAGAGGTAATGCCATGTTTTTCTTCAACATTCGGCGATCGCTTGTCCTGCCTCCAGCTTACGCAAAAACGGATCGACCAGCTTTCGCGCAAACTTGGCCGCAAAGCACTGCAAAATGGCGATTTCCAAGCGCGATGGCTCACCCGGCAGCAATGCCGGGTAAGCCTTGAAACCGTTTATTCAATTCGATTCCTATTGAGGCGCTTGCGGAAGAACCGCGGGCAGATGGTTCCAATCTGGCGTCGACTTATCTTGTAAGTTGCGCACAAAAAAGTCCATCAGCTTACGCTCGCCATAGCGGCCGCCGGCTCCGTGGCCGCCACCGGGGACAAACAGCAGATCAAAGTCCTTATTGGCCTTAATCAGCCGGTCGGCTACCTGCAGCGTGGTGGAAGGGTCAACGTTTTTGTCCATTTCGCCCATCACCAGCATCAGCTTGCCTTGAAGCCTCCAGGCATTGTCCACATTCGATGACTCGGCGTACCACGGCCCTACAGGCCAGCCCATCCACTGCTCGTTCCACCAGATCTTGTCCATGCGATTGTCGTGGGAGCCGGAGTTGGCCACGGCGGCCCGGTAGAATTCGGGATGGAAGAGCAGCGCCGCCATAGCACTTTGCCCGCCGGCCGAGGTGCCGAAGATGCCCACGCGCGAGATGTCGTACCAGGGGTAGCGGGCCGCTACGGCCTTGTGCCATAGAATGCGGTCGAGAAAGCCAGCGTCCTTCAAGTTGCGCCAGGCTACATCGTGGAAGGCGCGCGAGCGATTGTTGGTTCCCATGCCGTCGATCTGCGCCACGGCGAATCCCAACTCGGTGAGCGGCTCAACGCGCGTGGTGAAGCTCTTGGGCACGAAAGAGCCATGCGGTCCGGCGTAGATGTCCTCAATCACCGGATATTTTTTGTTGGGATCGAGACGGGCCGGCGGATAGATGATGCCCCAGATCTGCGTTTTGCCGTCGCGGCCAGCGGCGTGGAAGGGCTCGGGAGGCAGCCAGCCGGCGGCGCGCAGCGGCGCATCGTCTGCCGTATCGACGGTCATCGCCAAACTGGCGTCGGCGGCGCGACGCAGCTCCATCACCGGCGGCAAATCCAACCGCGAATAGGTATCCACGTAGTATTTGCCATCCGGCGAGTAACTCAGCTTATGGTTCGCCGCGGCCGGGCTCAGCGCCGTCAGGCCGCTTCCGTCCAGGCCGATTTTGTAACCGTGAACAAAATACGGATCCTCGCCGGGATTCATGCCGCCGGCTTCGAAATAAATCTGGTGGCTGGCCTCGTCAACGCGATCGACGGCGCGCACCACCCAATCGCCGTGCGTAATCTGCCGCTTGAGCGCGCCGGTGCGGCCATCAAAAAGATACAGGTGCTCCCAGCCATCGCGCTCCGAGGCCCAAACGATCTCCGCGCCGTCGTTCAAATCCTGGCGGAAATACTTGCCGTGATCGTATTGATCGTCAGAAAGCGGCTCGTAGTTGATGAAGGTCTTACTGCTCTCCTCAATCAGCGTGCGCGCCCGGCCGCTGGCCGCATCAACATCAATGAGCCGGTAAATCTGGTGGCCGCGCTGGTTGTACTCGAAGGTGAAACCGCGCGAATCCTTCCACCAGGCGAAGGACGTCATCTCATAGGGATTGGGAAACAGCGCATTGTCGATAGGCAGCTCAGCTTTCGCATCGATCTGAAAGAGCACCGGCTGAAAGAGCGGCAGCAGGTCGCCGGCCTTGGGATAGACCATTGCCGAGAGCTTGGGTTGAAGTTGATCTTCCGGCGAGGACTCGACGTAATGCACCAGACGCCGATATCCGGGACGAATGCGATAGGCGGCCAAATGTTTCGAGTCAGGCGACCAGACCAGCGTATCGACCGCGTAGTAGTTACCCTCCGAACCGTCCTCGCTTAACCGCACCGTCTGCCGCGCAGCCTCCTCGGGGGTGGCGTGGGCCGGGCGCAAAACAACGTTGTAGTTTTCGACGAAGGCCAGCCACCGGCCGTCCGGCGAAGCCTGCGCCTGCGCCGCGCCGTTGACCGCCGGCGGAGTGAAATCGTAGCCATAGTCATCGTCGGCCGTAGGCGGCCGCGGCGGCACGGGCTCTTTGGCGCAAGTGTAGTTGGCCAGGTCGCACCGCCAGCGCTCCGGCCCGCGCTCGAAGACGAAGGCCGATCCGCCACGCTCCATTTGCAGGCTTTCGAAAGGCAACTGCTGCGCCGCGACCGGCTCATGCAGCGCCTTGCTCAGAACCGCGGCCAGCCGCGCGTGATCGAAGGCCGGCTGCTGGGTGCGCGTCTCGGCGTCGACCAGCAAAAACTCGTGGCCGCCGGCGATCGAGCGCCGATAGACAAAGCGCTCCGAACCCTCGATCCACACCGGCCGATCCGGCAGGTGAAGCACGAGTCCGGTATATTTCTTCTGCACGTCGAGCCCCCGCTCGTAGTCAGCCGCGCTCGGCCCTTGCGCCGCAAGCAACGCTGGCATCAGCAGCCCCAGCGCACCCCATCCCGCACAATATAAAATCCCGTTTTTCCGCTTCATGAGCCCCATCATCCTTTTCCGCAAAAATCTGTTTTTGTCTCAGTTCTCCCCTGCCCGGCAAGAAAACCAATGTCTTTGCTCCGCGCACCAGCCAAGCTCACAGCCGCCGCCACCGTTGCGCCTTCGGCAACTTCAGCCGGGCAGCCGTCCACCTTCGATCTAGAGCATTTTTACCGGCTGGTACCGATGGTGCAGGGGAAATATGGGTGCCCCATTCTAGCCGCGTTCTTGCTCTTTGCGGCTAGAGCATTTTTACCAACAGTGTATAGAACTCAGGATCGCCGAGTTGACGCGAACATCAGTGAGCGGCAACCTTCAGCATGATTCGGCACTCCACAGAATTGGTAAAAATGCTCTGATTGCTTTCCCCGTCAATGCCCCTGCGCCTTCACGGTTTCAGCTTTCGCTTATTGCGTACAATTTTGTATATATTTATATACCAAAGACTGCTGACCCGATCAAAACCACACCGAGAAGCTCGCCACTGCTCCGCGAAACTTAGCGCATAGTGAGTAGGCGAGGCGACAATCACGGTTTTTCCCGCCCCGCTGTCTCTCTATTCGAGATGCCACCCCATACTGTGATCTGAGGCACACCCGCCCCCAAGCCAACGGCCGACAATAAAAATGAGGCAGTGCGATTCCTACACGATGCCTGCCCGGAGAGCCGATTTATGAGTCCATCTGCCACACCCGCATCCGACAATCATGTTTTTCACACTTTTCTAGACCGCTGTAAGAAGCTGCCGGCGATCACGACTTCCGTAGCCTGGCCGCTGAGCGAAGTGGCTCTGCGCGGCGCCACCGAGGCCGCCACCGCCGGCCTAATCAAGCCGATTCTGGTTGGCTCCGAAGCCGCCATCAAGGCGCTGGCCGCCAAGTTCGGCATCGATCTCAGTGGTTGCACAATCAAACAGGCGGAAACTGAATTTCAGGCCGCGCAAATCGCCGTCGCCCTCTGCCGCTCCGGCGAGGCGCAGTCGCTGATGAAGGGCAACCTGCACACCGACGAGTTCCTGCGCCCCGTAGTGGCTCGCGAAACCGGGCTGCGCACCTCGCGGCGCATCTCGCACGTTTTTGTAATGGACACGCCGGCCTACGACCGTACGCTGCTCATCACCGACGCGGCGATCAACATTGCCCCCGAGCTCGAAGACAAAATGCACATCCTGCAGAACGCCATCGATCTGGCGCACGCGCTGGGCATTCAAGAGCCGAAGGCCGCCGTTCTGTCGGCCGTCGAAACCATCAATCCCAAAATGCAGTCCACGCTCGACGCCGCCGCGCTCAGCAAGATGGCCGATCGCGGGCAGATCAGGGGCGCCATCGTCGATGGGCCGTTGGCTTTCGATGCGGCCGTCAGCGTTGAGGCCGCACGCATCAAGAAGCTTTCTTCGCCCGTGGCGGGCAAGGCCGACATCTTCCTGGTGCCGAATATCGAGAGCGGCAACATGCTCTTCAAGGAACTGAGCTACCTGGGCGGCGCCAAGCTGGGCGGCATCGTGCTGGGCGCTAAGGTGCCGATCATCCTGACCAGCCGCGCCGACTCGGCCGAAATGCGGCTGACCAGTTGCGCCGTCGCCGCATTGGTGGTCAACGCCGCCAAGGCCTAACGTTAAATTTCAACAGAAAGCGAAACGCCGCAGGAGGCAATCCTCTTGCGGCGTTTTATTTGTAAACCGCATGAATTGGCCGGCTCGCCCTGCGCTTTGTTCTGCGAAACTATTTATATGTCCCGTATTCTTCCGGCCCTGTTGTTCGACCTCGATGGCACATTGACCGATTCCAAGCCCGGCATTGTGGGCTGTCTGCGCAAAGTGCTGGAAGCCCGCCAGATCAGCAACTACGGATTGCTCGACCGCTTCGTCGGCCCGCCGGTCGAGGAGTGGGCCGTCGCACTCCTCCCCCAAGGCAGCGAAGAAGAGCGGCTCGCTTTAGTCAACGACTACCGCGCCTGCTACAACCGCGAGGGCTGGTCGAACAATTCCGTTTTTCCCGGCGTGGCAGAAGTGCTGACCGAGCTCCGCCTGCGCGGCTTTCCGCTTTACGTCTGCACCTCCAAGCAAAGCCACTTCGCCGTGCGCATCTTAGAAAAATTCGAAATCGCGCGGTTTTTCGATGCCGTTTACGGCGACCAGCCGGAATTTTCCAGCCACAGCAAAGTCGATCTGCTCAAGCAATTGCTTGCCGAGCGCAAACTCGATCGCGAAACGACCTGGATGGTCGGCGACCGCATCTACGACATTGATGCCGCGCACAAAAACGCCATCAACTGCCTGGCCGCGGCCTGGGGCTACGGTTCGCCCGAGGAGTGGGCGCAGGCCGATGCGCTGGCCGCCACCCCCGCCGCGGTCTTGGCCTTCGCCGCAACGCTTGCTACCAGCTCGCAAGCCCCCGGCAAGTAGGAATGTCTAGCGCCTTTTCACTGTTGCTGTAAAGTGGTTTTGAAAGGGCACGGCTTTACTCGTCGCGGCGAGCGGAAAAACGCCGCCGGGGCAGCAAGAAGTGTCAGGGCACGACTTGAGTCGTGCCGCAGAAAGCACATAAGAACTGGGCTTTAGCCCCTGTGGGCAGTTTCGTTTCCCTATATCCTTCATGAAAACGCCTCTAGCGCCGATGCCATCCACGCCGAAAACAATGCGCGCACTGCGGGCCGAGGCCGAAACTTTGCTCGCCGCAAGCCCGCACGCATTGCGCGCCCGGCGCGACGCTGAAACGCTGCTGCTTTGCGTGCTTCAAAAAATCCATCCGGAAAGAAATCGCGCCTGGCTGATCGCGCACGACGATTCCGTTGCCACGACCGAAGTCAGCGCCGAGTTTCGCGCGCTGGTCGAGCGCCGGCGAACCGGCGAGCCGATCCAATATATCGTCGGCGAAACGGAGTTTTACGGCTTGCCCTTCACGGTCAATCGCGCGGTATTGATTCCGCGACCGGAGACCGAGCATCTGGTCGAGAAGGCCCTTGCGCTGGCGGCCAACTTCGCGCATCCACGCATCGCCGATGTAGGCACGGGCTCGGGAGCGATCGCCGTGGCGCTGGCGCACGCGTTGCCTCAAGCGTCGATCGCGGCCATCGATCTTTCCGCGGCGGCTTTAGCCGTGGCGCAAACCAACGCCGCGCGCAACGGCGTGGCCGGGCGGCTGCGATTTTTTTCGGGCGACCTGCTCGCCCCGGTTTCAGGCGAGCGCTTCGATCTGCTGGTTTCCAATCCGCCGTACGTGCCCGAGCGCGACCGTCAGTCGCTGGCCGTCGAGGTGCGCGAGTTCGAGCCTGGGCAGGCTCTTTTTGCCGGCGCGGACGGCCTGGAAATTTATCGGCGTCTGATTCCGGCGGCGCGCGCGGCTCTAATCGAAGGCGGATTCGTGGCGCTAGAAATCGGCTACGGTCAGCGGGCAGCGATTGAAAAGCTGCTGGCCGAAGCGGGTTTCGAACAAATCGAATTCACCGCGGATCTGCAAGGGATTCCGCGCGTGGCCTCAGCGCGAAGAGCGTAAACGCCCCGAAACATGGCAGGCAATTTTTTACGCGCCGAGCCGCCCGGTCTTATCCAATTCTTTGTTGAAGCCAAGGTCGCGCCCGGTTATCGATTTCGTAATGTAAACGATCTGGCCGTAGTGCAAGGCGAAGTGTTCGACGACTTGATAGACGGCATAAAGGCCGCTTACGTGGTAGCCCTGAATCTCGTAAGGCGCCAGCAACTCGGCGGCCGTAAGCCCGCCCTCGGCGGCAAACTCGGCCGGCCGGTCGCGACGGTCTTCGCGGCGGTTGAAGGGCCCCGCCAGCCACTGCCCCACGTTGCCGTTCAAATGCAGCAGCAGATTGCCGATGGTGTTTGACGCCTCATTCGGCCGCCACCACACCTGTTCCACCGTGAGCGGCTCCACGCAAGCCTTCATGCGCGGCCATTGCCGGTTCATCAGCCTGTCGCGCGAGAATGCGAGAAAGATCCCTGCGAGTTCGGAATTGGTTTCCGTCATGCGTGTCTCCTACGGCTCGATCGCCGACTCTCCGAAGGGCTTTTCATCGCGTTCCTTCTGCCGGCCCGCGCTCTTGAACTCTTAAACCAGCTCGTAGCCGGCGAACCAGTAG
>PMHC01000139.1 GCA_003156495.1 Acidobacteriaceae bacterium | reverse complement strand
TCCAGTAGGCGGGATCGGCGGTGCCGCGGGTTTCCAGGCCGATCGAACGGGTCGCGGCCTCATCCTGCGACTGCCAGTCGAGGATATTGTCGTCGCGGCCGTGACGGAAGTGGAGAAAACATCGGGCGGCGGCGAGAAAATCGAAGGCCGCTTCGGCATCGCCGCGAGCCGACTGGAAGACGCCGCCGCGCTGGCGGGGCCATTCCTTGGTCTCTTTCAGGTGAAAAAGAATCGCGAACCAGACGGCGATGCTGTAGTCGCGCAGGCCGCCGGGACAGTCCTTGATATTCGGTTCCAGATGGAAGATTGTATTGCCGAACTTGGCGTGGCGGGCGCGGGCGGTTTCGCCCAGCTTTTGCGCGATGGTGGACCACTCGCTCAGCACCAGCCCAGGAAAAACCTCCTGATGCAACTGCTGATAGAGCGGAAACTGGCCGGCTAAAAACCGGCGGTCCAGCGTCGCGATCGTGAACTCCAGGTTTTCCGGGTCGAATTTGGCGGCTTCTTTGATCGTGCGCGAACAAGGGCTGGCGCGAAGACCAATGTCCCACATCCCCTGAATGATCGTTCGTACCGCTTCGCGGGATTGCTGCTCGGTTTTTTCGTCGGAGAAGGCGAAGAGCACGTCAATGTCGGAGAAGGGGAATAGATCTTTGCGGCCGTAGCCGCCCAGCGCCAGCAGGGCCACATTCTGCCTGGGCAGATCGGCAAAGGCCCGGCGCCACATCTCCACCAGAATGCGGTCGACCACCGCCGACCGTCGCCGAATGGCGGCCGTGCCGTCGCCGGTGCGCTCGCAGGTCTGACGCACAAGCGCCATCTCCTTGAGATACTGCTCCCGAAGATCGTCTACCGCCAAAACGACTGAGCTCATAAGGTTGTTATGTGACCTGTTGAAATAAAAGAATTGTTACAAGAATAAGCGAAATGGCGGCCGATGGGGGAGATTCCGTGCCGTAGTAAGGGAAATAAAGAGATTTTCAGCGGTGTGCGCCCCGGCATGCATACCGGAGCGCGTTTAACCGCCACCGTTTTACGGAAACTGAACGAATTTTTCGGCGCAGGCGTCCGGGTCGCCTTCGACCGGTGTTCCTTTGATGGTTGCATCGGTGTCCGCGGGTAGTTGCAAGTTCGTCGCGCCGGGGCCCAGCGTCAGGTCGGCGTGATTCACCTGGTAGGTGTATTGCGCTTCGTCGGCGATCTGCACGCCGTCGAGTGTGGCCGCGATCCGGTAGTTCTTCGCGTAGCCGTTGAAGGTGATTTTGCCGCCGCCGGTTACGCGCACGTTGCGCAGCGTGATATTGCGCATCGAGGGCGGCTGGTTGCCTTCGGGCGTTCCCGCCGCCGAGTAGGCCGTATCGAGCGTGATGGGATTGGGCGAATTGCGCACGCAGATGTCATCGTAGACCACATCCTCGGTCAGCCCGCCGCGCGAGCCGTTCGACTTGATGCGGATGCCGTTGTCTGGCCCGTCGAGCGAGAGGTCGAAGACGCGGATTTTGCTTACCCCGCCATAGGTTTCGCTGCCGATCGACATGCCGTGGCCCCAATAAAAATGATTGTGGCTGATGGTCATGTTCGTCGCTCCGCCGGCGCCGCCCTTGATGGCGACGTTGTCGTCGCCGGTGCGGATGTAGCTGTGGGTGATGGTTACATTTTTTGCTCCATCGCCGGGATCGACGCCGTCGGTGTTGCGCGCCAGCCGTTGCGGCGTGTCGATCTTCAGCCCCCAGACGGTGAAGCCGTTGCCGTGGTTGTAAACCACATGAAAGTTGGGCGAGTTTTTAAGCGTGATGCGGTAGAGCGTAAAGTTGTCGGAATCGTTGGCGACGATCAGCCGCGGAACCTGCTGGCTGCCGCCGGCGCGTGCCTGCTCGGCCAGATCCCACCAGGAATATTGCGAGCCGAGCAGCTTTTCGCCGCCGCGTCCGTCAATTGTGCCGTCGCCCATGATGGCCGAACCAGAGGCGCGGTTGACCGCGATCAGCGGCCGGCAGCCGTGCGAAAGCTCTCCATGGCTGACGATGCCGCAACTGCCCGCCGCGGTGGCGTAGAGCTTGGCGTCGCGCGCGGCGAAGAGCGTTACGCCCCGGTCGACAATCAGCGTGATCTGCGGCCGCAGCTCGAGCGGCCCAGAGAGAAAGGCATTTTCGCGCTCGTTGACGTGCAGTATGACGGCGCGGCCTTTGCCACATTTATCAATGGCTTTTTGAATGCGCGCGGTGTCGAGCTTCTGTTCGTCGGCCGGCGCGAGCGCGCCCGTGTCGGTATGCAATTCGGCGTCCAGCGTGGCGCAAAGCGGCGGAAAGGCCGGCTCGATAACGGTGCGCGCGTCCTGCGCGGCAACGCAGGATACGGCAGTCAACAGTACGGCAAAGACACAAGCCCAGCGGCGAATCATGTGCGTGACCCTTTCCTTAAATAGAGCAGGCGCAATAAAAACACTAAAACACGCTGCTGACCACGCACAAGCGCGACCGGGGAGCCGCTGCGATGACGTTAGAAAACCAGGCTAGAGGGCGTTTTCGCCGCGCTCGTCGTTGCGGATGCGGATGGCTTCGTCGACATGGCTGACAAAAATTTTGCCGTCGCCGATGCGGCCCGTGCGCGCCGAGCTGATGATCGCCTGGATCGTCTTTTCCTGCTGATCGTCGTGAATCACCAGCTCGATCTTCACCTTGGGCAAAAGATCGACCGTGTATTCGCGGCCGCGATAGAACTCGGTGTGCCCCTTCTGGCGGCCGTGGCCGCGGGCTTCGAGAATCGTCATGCCTTCGATGCCCGCTTCGAGCAGGGCATCTTTAACGGCGTCCAGTTTGGATGGTTGGAGAATGGCTTCGATCTTCAGCATAAAAGAAATTCCTCGTTCGATAGCCTATCAGGCGAGGCGGTAGGTTTGCCGCTTTCCGGTGGAAGTTTTTCCCTTCTCGTGAAACGGCGGTTTTGTGTTGGAACTTGTCCGAAAACGGATTGGAGAGTTTTCGCCGGCGTGCGCGAGCGCGCCGAAGAATTGCTTGCGCCCTTCCAGCCGTATTTCTGGCGGCCGGAAGAGCGCAGAACGAATCAGTCGTTAAAGTCGTAACCCTCTTCGTTGTGCTGCGAAAGATCCAGGCCGGAGGCCTCGTCTTCGGCGCTCACGCGCAGACCCATCGTCTTGTCCACAACGAAAAGCAGAATCAGCGTGCCCACGATCGAAACGCCCCAGGAGATGCCCACGGCGGTGAATTGGTTGAGCACCTGGCCCCAGTTGCCCTCCAGCCCGCCGGTGGCCACGCCTTTGCCGAAGATCGGGTTGATGACGCTTGCGGCGAAGACGCCGGTCAAAATCGCGCCCAGCGTACCGCCCGCGCCGTGCACGCCGAAGGCGTCGAGCGAGTCGTCGTAACCGAAGAGCGTTTTGACTTTGAAGACCATGAAGGAGCAGAAGACGCCGGCCATCAATCCGATCAGCAGCGCCGGCATGGGTTGTACAAAGCCCGAGGCGGGCGTGATGGCCACCAGCCCGGCTACTGCGCCTGAGATCGCGCCCAGCGCCGTCGGTTTGCCGTTTTGCAGCCACTCACAGATCGTCCAGCCAAAGGCCGCGGCGGCTGCGGCGAAGTGCGTATTCACGAAGGCGCTTGTAGCCAGTCCGCTGGCGGCCAGCGCCGAGCCGGCATTGAATCCGAACCAGCCCACCCACAGCAGGCAGGCGCCGATGAAGCTGAGCACCAGCGAGTGCGGCGACATTTTGGTATGAGGATATTCGGCGCGCTTGCCCAGATAAATGCAGGTGACCAGCGCCGAAACGCCGCTGGTGATGTGGACGACCGTGCCGCCGGCAAAATCCAGGCTGCGAATGTGCATGCCGGTGGCGTTCAACAATCCGCCCACGCCCCAGACCATGT
>PMHC01000262.1 GCA_003156495.1 Acidobacteriaceae bacterium | reverse complement strand
CGGTCGTCGCCGCCGAAAGCGTGTCGGTGCTCTGCTGAATCGAATCCATGATGGAGCGCAGAGTTTCGACAGTTTTGTTCAGCGCATTGCCCATGTGGCCAAGCTCGTCGGTGCTGTTTACATCTACACTTACCGTCAGATCTTTTTGCGCTATGCGCTCCAGTAAATCTCTCGCTCGAACAACTCTGGGCGCAATGGCGCGCGTCAGCATGGTGCCGACAACGGCGCACAAAATCACCAGCAGCAGCGAGACGATCGTATTGATCCAGGTGGCGTGGCTGGCGGCGTTGGCTACGTCATTGGCGCTGTCGACACCGCCCTTGGCGTTCAGGTTATAGGCTTCGTCCAACGCATCCAGCGCATTATTGATGGCAGCTGAGGTTGAATCGGCAACGGCTAGGTCATTCGCTTCTTTTGTCTTGCCTGCTTCTCTCAGCGTCATGATCTGATTGCTGATATCGACATATTGTTGAAACGCGGCGGAAAACTTCTGGTAAAGCTCCTGCGCCCTCTGATTACTAATCATGGGCACGTATTGCTTGACTTGGTTCTGGTAAGTTTCAAGCGCCTTTGTCCGTTTTACCGAACGCGTTGAGATGCCGGCCGCAGTCGGACATAGCTGGATTACGAGATCTTGACGCCTAAAGGAACTGGCCGCCTGCTGGATGTTGGCTAGAGTCAGGACCGAAGGCAGCGAGTTAGTGCTGACGTCCGCGCTTTTGTTCGAGATGCTGTGCAAGGTGAGTGCGGTATAGAGCCCTAGCAAGATACACAGGCCGCAGATAATACCGAAAGAAAACGCAAACTTGCGCGCGATAGGTAAGTTATGAAACCAGTTCATGTCCGTGTCTCCCTCACGAAAGATACTGGTTATATCGTCAAAAATTATTTTGCGATTATAAATAATTTTATTGGCGAATTAAAGTTACATAACTAATTAAAAACATATACGTTAATTTCAAAAGTAATATTTACTGAAAATGTACTGGAAATGCTGAAGAATCACCCGTAAGAATAGATAAATATTCAATAGAATCAATCGATTAAGCGGTTACTTAATTGTCAGCATCATTGCACCTCCGCCGTAGCATTGTAAAAAAAGTTAACATAGATTACTGAATAGTCAATAGGGTTTTGCCGCAGCGCGCAACATGCGCGCCAGCTAAGCGTCTAAAGTAAGTAGGACAGACTGATCGCAGCAGTCGAGCCTTGAAAAATATTCGTGGCGGAGAAAAAGAAAAGGAGCGATCGCAGATGTCTATCAATAAAATCTCATTCGCCGTTCTGGCGGCATCGTCGTTATTCGCTGTCTCCACAGCCTTCGCGGCGCAGAGCAATCAACAGGGAGAGGGCAGCGCCATCGTCACCATTCTGCCCGCGGCCGAGATTCCCAGCGGCGTCTCCCAGCAGGCGCTTCACCTAAAGATCAACGGCAAGAATGCAACGATCACCGGCTGGAAGCCACTGCGCTCGCCGGCCAGCAACGCCGAGGTTGTCGTGCTGATCGATAGCGGCGCGCGCACCAACCTGGCCTCGCAGTTCAGTGAGATTGTTCAATTCATCAAGCAGTTGCCGGCAGACGCCAAAGTCGCCGTTGCCTATATGGAAAACGGCCGCGCCGTCTTTACCTCGCAGATGTCCGCCGATCACGCCACCATGGCGCGCACCTTGCATCTGCCGCTGTCAGGCATGCCAGGCATCAGCGCCAGCCCCTATTTCTGCCTCTCCGACCTGGCCAAGAACTGGCCTTCGACCGACGCCCACGCGCGCCGCGAGGTCGTGATGATCACCAGCGGCGTCGATTACTACGAGCAACGCTATAATCCCGACGATCCCTATCTACAGACCGCGATCGACGATGCGATCCGCGCCCGCATAGTCGTTTATTCGATCTACTGGCGTGGCCAGGGTCGCTTCGAAAATACTGCTTATGCAACCGACTCGGGGCAGAACCTGCTTTCCCAACTCTCTGATACCACCGGCGGCTACAACTACTGGCAGGGGTACGGAGACCCGGTGAACATCGGCCCCTATCTGGCCGATATCAACCATCGTCTCGATAACCAATACGAGCTGGACTTCATGACGCCCTTGACCGGCAAGCCGCAGATGGAGAGTTTGAGGTTGAAGGTAAGCGTTCACGCCAAGGTCGACGTCCAGCAGCGAGTTTACGTGCACGCCGTCGCCGTGCAATAGAGCATTTTTACCAATTCTGTAGAGTGCCGAATCGTGCTGAAGGTTGCCGCTCACAGGTGTTCGCGTCAACTCTGCGCTCTTTAATTCCTATACACCAATGGTAAAAATGCTCTAGCCGCGGCTTTCGCTTGCCGGTTTGCGATGCCGATGAGCGAGAGTCCTTTTTCCCCGCGAATCAACGATTCCACCTCCGGGAACAGCCCGTTGCCGAAGTAGCGTCGCCGTGCCTTCTTTGATTACTCCGTTTTTGACAATCAGCCTATAATTCGTGGCAGAAATTGATCGACACAAAAGTGCCGTCTACAGACATCTGTTGAGGAGGCTTTGATGTTGAAGCAGTTTTTGCCTTTATCCGCTCTTGCCCTACTGGGCGTTGTCGCCATGCCTTTGCTCGGCCGCATTCCGCAAGAGACTGCGCCCGCTCCGGCGGCCAGCGAGGCTCCCGCTAAAAATCACGTCAGGCCCACCGCCGAGTCGCAGGCCAAGGCTAAGAGCCTTTATCAGATCGATTGCGCCATCTGCCACGGCGAGAACGGCAATGGCCAAACCGACGTAGCCAAAAGCCTGGGCGTTACCCTCGGCGACTGGAGCAATCCCCAGACGCTGGCCGGCAAAGAGGATGGCCAACTCTTCGACATGATTCGCAACGGCAAAGACAAGATGCCCGCCGAGGCCAATGGCCGCGCCAAAGACAGCGAAGTATGGAATCTGGTCATCTACATCCGCTCCTTTTCAAAGGCGCAAGCTGGCGCAACCAAGTAATTCCATGATATTGATCGTGTGATGGCAAGCGAAGAGAATTTTTCCGGCAAGTGGGCGCTGGTGACCGGCGCCAGCTCAGGCATTGGCGCTGCCTTGGCGCGCGAGTTGGCGCGCTGCGGCGCCAAGCTGATTCTTACCGCGCGACGGCGCGAGCGGCTTGAGGCGCTGGCTGCGGAACTCACCGCTCAGGGAACCGAAAACCGCGTTCTGGTCGCCGATCTCTCCAACCCCGCCGCCCCGCAACAACTCTACGACGCCACTGAAGGCTCCGGCCTCATCGTCGATATTCTCGTCAACAACGCCGGCCTGGGCCAATATGGCGCTTTCTGCGCCAACGACCCCGAGCAGGAGATCCGCCAGGTTTGCGTCAACTGCGAGGCTGTGCTGCGCCTCTCGCGCCTCTTCGTTCCCCGCATGGTCGAGCGGCGTCGCGGTTGGGCGCTCTTTTTGGCCTCCACGGCCAGCTTTCAACCGGTGCCCTACATGAGCGTTTACGCCGCCACCAAAGCCTTTGACCGCTTTCTTGCCCTCGGCATCGCCGAAGAGGTCGCCCGCTTTGGCGTCAAAGTCACCGCGCTGTGCCCCGGAACCACCGAGAGCGAGTTCTTTGAGGTGGCTCGCGCCAGCCAATTCCGCAGCCGCAAATTGCAGTCTGCCGCCGAGGTTGCGCGCCTCGCCATTACCGCCCTGGCGCGCGGCCAGCGCACGCTGTTGCCCAAAGCCAGCGGGCGCAGAATGGCCTTTCTCGTCCGCTTTTTGCCTACCAACCTCGTCACCCGTTTTGTCGAAAAGGCCGCCCGTCCGAAATCTTGACGGGCGCATTTCACTACGCTGACGGAATGTTGAAATTTGCGTGTGTTCGGGAAAAAATGCAGTTACGGTGTGGTTAAGTAAATTGCTTTAAAACAAAGTACAAGATGAGATGCAGTTAATTTCCGCGGGGTTCTTAGTTTAAGACTCTAGCGATCTTTTATGATTTCGTTGGTTTAGCGCTACTGACGGCTCCTCCACGTCGGTCCTTATTGAGCCTGTACCTACGTCTAGCCACAAAAATTCGCCTGCTAGAGCATTTTTACCAATCGTGTATGGAACTCGGGATCGCCGAGTTGACGCGAACAGCAGTGAGCGGCAACCTTCAGCACGACTCGACACTCTACAGAATTGGTAACAATGCTCTAAATAGGCGCTTCGTGACCGGCAGCGAGCGGACCCCGTTCGCCGCTTCGGGTCTTATTGTGCCGCCGGCGACAGATAGCGCCTCGCTTTGCCAGGCAATCCTTGCGCCGGCACTACGCGGCTTTTTCTACTTTTCAGCATGTAAAGGCGTTAATTTTTGCCGGTTCCATAATTGCCGTTACCTGCGTTTTATTATCTAAATAACTAAATTATTTTAATAATTGATCTATATATTTCATAAACTTATGATAACTATCGCCGATAAGACAAGTATCATTCCTGGGGGACACACGAATATGAACTGGTTTCATAACTTACCTATTGCTCGCAAGTTTGCGTTTGCCTTCGGCATTATCTGCGGTTTGTGCGTCCTGCTAGCGCTCTATACCGCACTCACCTTTCACAGCATTTCTAAAAAAAGCGCGGACGTCAGCACGAATGCGCTACCGGCCGTTCTATCCCTGGCCAATGCCCAGCAGGCGGCTACCACCTTTCGCCGTCAGGATTTCGCTATTCTGCTTTGCTCGGATTCAGCCTGCGCGGCAAAGCGTATGGCGAGCCGAGCCAAAGCATTGGAGACTTACAACGCAGGCGTTAAAGAGTATGCCCCCACAATCAGCTATCCAGGGGAGCAGGAACTTTATCAAAAGTTTTCCGCTGCGTTTCAACAATATGTCGAAATCAGCAATCAGGTTATAGCGCTGAGAGAGGCCGGAAAAACGAAAGAAGCCACCGATCTCGCCGTTGCCGATTCGACTTCGGATTTCATTAACCAAGCGATCGAGGCGTTGGACGAAGATTACACATTGAACGCCAAATACGGCACCAACGGTTCGACTAGCGTCACCAGCGACGCCAGTCGCGCAACCTGGGTCAACACGGGCGTTTCGCTGCTGCTGGTAATCTTGTGCGCTAGCATCGGCGTCATACTCACCAGGGCGACAGCGCCGCGGATCGCTAGAGTCACGGACACGCTGGAGCGGATGGCCGAGAAAGATCTGACCGTGGATGTCCAAGTCACAGCCGACGACGAGATCGGCCGCATGGGCGTGGCATTAAACAAAACCATCGAAACCATGCGCTCCATTCTGGAATCGATCGAGCAAAGCGCCGATACGCTTTCGGCGGCGACGACCG
>PMHC01000266.1:4673-4819 GCA_003156495.1 Acidobacteriaceae bacterium | reverse complement strand
CGCTGACCGCGCTGGGCGCGCAAATATCGGTTCTGAATCTCGAAGAAAAACATGCCGAACTGGCCGGCACGGTGCAAATTTCAGCTCCCGCCGAAGGGCTCGGAGAGACGAAAATCGACGGCCTGCTGGCGGCGCAACTGATCGAC
>PMHC01000266.1:1817-4582 GCA_003156495.1 Acidobacteriaceae bacterium | reverse complement strand
TGGCCTTCAGCGTGGCCGCGCTGCGCGCCACGAGCGAAAGCGTCATTCACGATGCCGGTTCGGCGGCGATCAGCTTTCCAGAGTTTTTCGATCTGCTCGACCGTGTTGCCGTACGCTAGAGCAAATTGCCTGATGGTATAGAGGGGAAAATTTTTTCCTCAGGGGCTAAAGCCCACGATTTATGGGCTTCTTTACGGCATGGCTGAAGCCGTGCCCCTTCAAAGCCACTCGACACCTACAAGAGATTTGCTCTAGCTCGCTACACAGCCAAAAAGGCCCGGCGGTTGCCGGGCCTTTTTGGCTGTGCGTAGTTGCGATACGGCTATTGGGCGGGCGACGCCAGGGGCGCGGCGGTCTCCGGTTCTTTGCTCGTCTTGACCGGCGTAATGCCGGGAACTATCGGAACCGCGCTGACATTGCCCGAAGCTGCTTCCAGCAAATTGATGCCGTAGTGCTGCAGGGTCGAGGCGAGGGTCTGGTAGAGGCCCGCGCGATCTTTGGCATAGGCGGCGTGAGCGCTGATGAGGCTATCTTCCGCCGTGGCGAAGTTGCGCTGCTGTTGCAAGACCGTGGCCGTAGTTGAAGCGCCCAGCCGCAGCTTGGTTTTTTCCGCCTCCAGGCTTTGCAGGTTGTAAGCTCGCGTAGCCTCGGCGGCGCGCACCTGGGCGCGGTCGTTGTTCAGCGCGTACATGGCGTTGACGACCTGCATGCGGATTTGCGTATAAAGCTGCGCCAACCGCAACTCGGCCTGACGGTACTCCATCAACGAACGGGCCTGGGTGGATTGCGCTTCGCGGTTGCGGATCGGAACGGTGAGGCTGAAACCGATGCCCTTGTCGGGAGCTGTGCTGTTTACCAGATCGGAAAGCACGCCGCCGTAATTGCCCGGCGCGGTATTGCCCGAAACGGTGCAGGTAACGCCATCGAAATTGCAGTTTTTATTGACGGTGCCGCCGACAATGCTGGAGCCGTAAAATCCGTAAACATCCAGCGTGGGCAAGAGCGCGTTGCGCGCGCCCTTGAGCGTGATCTCGTCGTTGCGCAAGGTGAGAATCGCCTGCTCCAACTCGGGCCGCTGCTGAAAGGCCTCCTGCACGAGCGCTTCGACCGGCTGACTTTCTTCGGCGAGCGACTCCAGACTGATCCGGTCGGTGGGAATAACCGGGGCCGAAGAGAGCGTCGCGTCGTTCAGGTTGCGGGCGATGGCCTGCTTGATGATCTGTTGCTGGTAGTTCAACGCGCTCTTGGCGCTGATCAGCGACTGCTGGTCGGTAGCCACGGTCGATTCGGCATTGACCACGTCAAGCGGCGCCATCGAGCCTACTTCCAACTGCTTTTTGTTGTCGGCCAACAATTGATCGCTCTGGTCGAGCGCGTGCTCCTTGGCCTGCACGTCCTCATAGGCCTGCACCAGTCCCCAATAGATCGTCTCCACCTGGTTGACCGTGTAGAGAATCTGCTGGCGGAAGGAGGAGTCGGTGATGCGGCGGTTGTTCTGCGTCTGATAGATAAAGCGCTTGTTGACCCAGATTCCGGCCCCTTGCAACAGATGCTGGGTCACGGTGGCTTTAAACGAAGAGGAATACTCCGGCGTATAGCTAGCCAGCGTATTGCTGGAGGTTGTGCGGCTGTTATTCCAAGAAATCGCCAGAGCGGTTCCAGGGACAAAACCCTGGTTGTAGGTAAAGTTGTATTCCCCTGTATTGGTGGAGGAGGCAGGGCTGAAAACGCTGGTTTGCTGGGATCTGCTTCGTTCCTGTTGAATCGTTCCCGTAACCGAGGGGTCGAGGTTCTCGGGCGCCGGTCCCGCGCCGCCGGTTGTCAGCGTCAGGCCCGAACTGCCAGAACCCGCGCCGCCCGAACCGCCGGAAGTGCCGCCCGGACCGCCGCCCGAGCTGCTGGTGGAAGAAGCGCCGGTCAAGGTGTTGGCCACAACGCTGGTGGGCACGCCCAGCGGCGTTTGCCCGGCATTGGCGCGCAAAATATCGGTATCGGCGATGTCGAGATCGTAGCGCGCGATGGCGATGTCGTAATTATTCTCAATCGCCAGTGCAATGGCGTCGGAAAGGCTCAAGTAGATTTTGCCGTCCTTCAACAGGTCGCCCAGGCGCACGGAATTGACGAAGCTGGCCTTGTCGATCGTCGTAGGCCGGTAGACGTTGACCGGATTGCGCAGCCAACGGCCGAAGGGCTTGGAGAAATCCCGGTTCGATGTCCGCAGTGAATACGGCTCGGTCTGGACGGGACGCGGCGCGACCGGCAGATTGGAGGCGGCGGAGTCAGGCGCTTTCGCACCGGCTCCATACTGCTGCGCCATACCGGAAGGCATGGTCGCCACCAGCGTCAGCAGCACTGCCGCGACGGCGCGCAACCGGCTCTCCGCTGGCCGGGTTGAAGCGCGTCCGCACGTCGCTTTCGGAAGATCACCGCATGCGGTTTCCCGCGCTGTATCCCATACATCATGCCTGTTCAAGTGCATCTGTTCTCTCCATCCATCCTGCACAACGGTAAAATTTTTTGAGCCGGGACCAAGTATGGCTGCAAATTACGAGCTTCTCTAAACGATTATCGCTGTTGAGAGGCAGCTTTGGCTCATTTAGCCATTACGAAATCGATACCCTGGCTGTTCCATAAAATGCGGATTCGTCGATTTTTTCGCTTTAGAGCAGATTGCCTGATGGTATAGGGGAGAAAGATCCCTCAGGGGCTAAACAGGTTGCGGAAAAACATGGTTGAGGAAGATCGAAGGTTAGCAGGGCCTAAAG
>PMHC01000266.1:0-1791 GCA_003156495.1 Acidobacteriaceae bacterium | reverse complement strand
TTCCGCAGCCTGTGAAGCCCACGATTTATGGGCATCTTTACGGCACGGCTCAAGCCGTGCCCCTTCAAAGCTGCTCTACACCTACAATCGAATGGATTTTTGAAAAGGCTGGAAAGCATGGGGCGAATCGAGCGTCGGCGCGGCTATTCTTTGGCGGGGGTCTGGATTTGCGGCTCGGGCACGGGCTGTTGCGCGGAGGCCAAGGGTAGGGTGAAGTGGAAGCTGGCGCCTTGGCCGAGTTCGCTTTCACACCAGATGCGTCCGCCATGGGCCTGAACGATGTGTTTGACGATGGCCAGACCGAGGCCGGTGCCGCCGGACTCGCGGGAGCGGGCCTTATCGACACGGTAGAAGCGCTCGAAGATGCGCTCCAGGTGCTCGGAGGCGATGCCGGGTCCGAAGTCCTGAATGGTGAATTCAACCTCGGAGGCGAGCAAGCGCGCGCCCATGCGGATGCGTTTGCCGGATTTGGCGTACTTGAGGGCGTTTTCAGTGAGGTTGCCGAAGACCTGGTGCATGGCGTAGGAATCGGCCATCACCAGAGCGTCGGGCGCGGTGGCCGATTGCAGCTCGACGCCGGAGTCGCCAACGATGCCGGTGAGCGAATCGATAGCATCGCACAAAAGGCCGCTGGCGCGTACGGGGTGCAGCGCCAGCTTGTAGTCGGGGTTTTCGACGCCGGCCAGCGCGAGCAGATCTTCGGTGAGACGGTTCATGCGGCTGGCGTTTTTGAGGATGATGCCGAGAAATTCGGCGGTGGTTTCGGGGTTGGTTTCAGGATCTTCAATGAGGGTTTCAACGTAGCCCTGGATCGAGGTGAGCGGAGTGCGCAGTTCATGGCTGACGTTGGCGACGAATTCGCGGCGGGATTTTTGCGCGGCTTCAATGCTGGTAACGTCATGCAAGACGACCAGCGCGCCGCCGGTGGGCAGAGGCGCGGCGTTGACCTCAAAAACGCGGCCGGGCGAGAGGATGCTGGCGCGGCCGACGCAGAGCTCGCGGCGTTCGAGAGCGCCGCGCACAGAGGCTAACAATTCGGGATCGCGAACCGAGTGCACGAGCGGCTTGCCGGGAGCAAGCTGCGGGCCGGCGACGTGCTGCATGACAGCGTTGGACCAGCGGACCTGACCTTCGGCGGTGATGGCGACGACGGCCTCCTGCATGGAGTCGAGCATGACGGCCAGATCGTGGCGGCTGCTTTCAATTTCGTCGAAGTCCTGGCCAAGCCGCTCGGCGGTGCGATTCAAAGCGATTTCGACGGCGGTCAACACGTCAGTGCCAGAGACGTCGAGACGGGCGGCCAGGTCGCCTTCGGCGATGCGATGGGCAAAGGCGGCAACGCGTTTGAGGCGAGCCGCGGTGCGGTGGGCGACGATAAACGCCAGGAGAACGGCGGCGGCAAGGACGATCAATCCTGCCCAGAGAGCCGCATGAGTGGCGTTGGAAAGCGCAAGTAGACCGGCCGCCAGAGCGTAGATTGCCAGCAGAATAAAAAATAAGCCGAAAAGTTTAACGAACAGGTTACGCGTCATGATGGAAATCAGCTATTCGCCCTTGGGCAGTTCGAAACGGTAACCGGCGCCGCGCACGGTTTTGAGATAGCGCGGATCTTCCGGGTCCACCTCGATTTTTTCACGAATGCGGCGGACGTAGACATCGACCGAGCGGGGAGTCACGAAACGAGCGTCGCCCCAAACGGCGTCGAGCAGATGATCGCGGCTGAAGACGCGGCCGGGATGGCGTGCGAGGTAGTCGAGCAGGCGGAATTCGGTGGCGGTGGTGGTGGTGAGC
>PMHC01000280.1:839-4263 GCA_003156495.1 Acidobacteriaceae bacterium | reverse complement strand
GCCATGGTGACGCTGCGCGCCGAAAAAGCCTACGAGTTTCTTGACCGCCTGATTTCGGTCTCCATGCCTCGCGTGCGCGACTTCCGCGGCGTCTCGACCAAAAGTTTTGATGGTCGCGGCAACTACACGCTTGGCCTGCGCGATCAGCTGATCTTCCCCGAGATTGATTACTCGAAGGTGGAAAAGCTCAAGGGCATGAACATCACCATTGTGACCACGGCGGCTGACGACAACCAGGCGCGTGCGCTGCTCCGGCACTTCGGGATGCCCTTCCGCAAGGAAGCGTAAAAGCAGTTTTAGCCGCTAGCCTCTGGCCTCTAGCTTGATTGAGGCGCTGCTGGCGGTAGGTTGGAAACGGGTTTGGGCAGGCGCGCTGGAAGCTGATGCAAGCGCGAAAAGGCTAGAGGCTAATAGCTGAAAGCTAGAAGCTGTTTTGAAGAGGATTTATGGCAACCACTGCAAAAAGAGTAAAGGACGCGCGGAAGCCGAAGTTCAGTTCCCGCAAACACAATCGCTGCAAACTCTGCGGCCGTCCGCGGGGTTTTTTGCGCAAGTTCGGTATCTGCCGTTTGTGTTTCCGGGGGCTGGCCCTCAAGGGCGAGATTCCCGGAGTCACCAAGTCGAGCTGGTAGCAACGCAGCTTCTAGCTACTAGCCGCTAGCTTCTAGCTCATCGCGCACCATTCGACGAGCTTCGATATAGCGGACAAGCTAGAGGCTAGGAGCTAATGGCTAGAAGCTGTTTTTTAAACATTTCCGCAGGTTTCCGTCCGCCACGGCGGATGGACGAACGGGGAATGAAGGAGAAGGAATGAGTCTGACCGATCCAGTAGCGGATTTTCTGGCGCGTATCCGGAACGCCATCGGCGCGCGTCATCAGAAGTTGGATGTGCCGGCTTCAAAGCTCAAGACCGAGATTGCCCGCATTTTGAAAGAAGAGGGCTATATCTCGAATTACAAGCTCCAGGAAGAGGATGGCAAACCCGTGCTGCGCGTGTACTTGAAGTACAGCGGCAGCCAGGCGGCGATTCTCGATCTGGCGCGCATTTCCCGTCCCGGTTGCCGCGTCTACATCAATCGCAACGAGATCAAGCGCGTGCAGGGCGGGCTGGGCATTTCGATTATGACGACGCCCAAGGGCGTGATGACCGGCCGTCAGGCGCACCGCGAGGGCGTGGGCGGCGAAGTGCTTTGTGAAGTTTGGTAAGAACAGACATCAGCTTTCAGCCGTCAGTTCTCAGCTTTTTATGGTGGGTTTACGGCATAGGTCGAAGCAAAACGATCTGAAAGCTGACGATTATTGAAGTGCATCGAACAGATGCAACGTATTACGTAATACGAAGTTGCTTTCCGGCTGCAGTGGAACGAAAACGCGTTGAAGCTGATCACAGATAACGGATCACTGACAACTGCTTTTCGGGACTCGCAAGCCAAGAAGGGTTCAGAAGATGTCGCGTATTGGAAAGAAACCGATCCCGCTGCCGACGGGCGTCAAGTATAAGGTCGAGGGCAACACCGTATTGGTGGAAGGCCCCAAGGGCAAGGTCACGGCGTTGGTCGCCGAGGGCATCACGCTCAAGACCGAGGGCAGCAACCTGTTGATCGAGCGTTCGAGCGACGACAAAGCCGCCGTGCACGGATTGACGCGCGCGTTGGTTAACAACGCCGTCGAGGGTGTCACCAAGGGCTGGACCAGGGAGCTGGACATCGTTGGCATCGGCTATCGCGCCGAGCTGAAGGGCAAGGGCACGGTGGTTTTCACGCTGGGCTACTCGCACCCGATCGAGTTTCCGCTGCCTACGGGCATCACGGTCGCAATCGATCCCAAGCAGACACATCTGACGATCGCCGGCGTTGACCGCCAGCAAGTAGGTCAGGTGGCGGCCGACATGCGCTCGCTGCGCAAGCCGGACCCGTACAAAAACAAGGGCGTGCGCTACTCCAACGAGCGGCTGAAGAAGAAGGCCGGCAAGACGGGCGCCAAGTAAGAAGTGCAGCTTCTAGCCGTTAGCCGCTAGCTTCTAGCTTTTTGAGATAAGTTAACAGTTGCGGTAGAAGCAAAATGAGCTAGCAGCTAGAAGCTGTTTTTACATCCGAACGGGGCCGCAAGGCGGCTCCGCTGATAGGTGAGAGACTAAAGATGATTGCCAAGACCAAGAGAAACGAGATCCGGCAGCGCGTTCACGCGCGCATCCGGCAAAAGCTGGCCGGAACGGCCGAGCGGCCGCGGTTGAACGTATATCGCTCGCTGGGCCACATCTACGCGCAGGTGATCGACGATCAGAAGGGCGAGACGCTGGCTTCGGCCTCGTCGCTCGAACTGAAGTTGAAGACCGGCGGCAATGTAGCGGCGGCCAAGGAGATCGGCAAGGCGGTGGCGGAAAAGGCTGTCGCCAAGGGCGTCAAGGAAGTGGTCTTCGACCGCGGTGGCTATCTGTATCACGGCCGCGTGAAGGCTTTGGCCGATGCGGCGCGCGAAGCGGGACTGAAGTTCTAAAAGCAGTTGTCAGTGATCAGTGGTCGGTGGCCGGCTTGTTGGGTGTGAGTTGGCTGCTGCGGCAAAGCAAGATTCGTACTGATAACTGATAACTGACAACTGGTAACTGATGGACGAGAGAATTATGGCGACTTTGATAAAGAAACTCGATGCCAACCAGTACGATCTGAAAGATCAGGTTGTGGCCATCAATCGTGTAACGAAGGTGGTCAAGGGCGGCAAAAATATGTCGTTTGCCGCACTGGTGGTCGTGGGCGATCCGGCCTCCGGCGTGGTGGGTTACGGCTCGGGCAAGGCCAAGGAGGTTCCCCAGGCGATTCGCAAGGGAATCGAAGCGGCCAAGAAGAATCTGGTGAAGGTGAACCTGACCGACATCTCGATTCCGCATCAGGTGCTGGGCCGTTTCGGCTCCGGCCAGGTGCTGCTCAAGCCGGCTCCCGAAGGAACCGGAGTGATTGCCGGCGGCGCGGTGCGCGCGGTGATGACTTCGGTTGGCGTGCAAAACGTGCTGACCAAGAGCCTGGGCACGGCCAACCCGCACAATGTGATCAAGGCGACCTTTGACGCGCTCGAGCAGTTGCGCGACAAGGCCGAAGTGGCCACGATGCGCGGCAAGCAGGTGGAGGAACTCTGATGGCGGCGCCAAAGAAGATTCGTATTCAGTATTACCGCTCCATAATCACCACGCCCACCAAACAGCGGCTGGTGGTTAAGGGGTTGGGCTTTACGCATTTGAACCAGATCGTCGAGCGCGAAGACAACGAGTCGATTCGCGGAATGATCAAGGCAATTCCGCATCTGGTTCGCGTACTCGAAAACTAGAACTGGCGAGCCTCTAGCTTCTAGCTCCTAGCTCTTTGCGCTAAACCGATTTCGTCGGTACTGGTGAAATAAGCTAGAAGCTAACAGCTAGAAGCTAGAAGCTGCT
>PMHC01000280.1:0-795 GCA_003156495.1 Acidobacteriaceae bacterium | reverse complement strand
GGCCAGATGCCGCTGCACCGCCGGGCGCCCAAGCGCGGCTTTACCAATATCTTCCGCACCGAATACTCCGTCATCAATCTGGATCGGATTGCCAAGCTCGATGTAACCGAAATCAGCCTGGACGACTACCGCAAGCTCGGCTTGGTTTCCAGCCGCTTGCCGATCAAGATTCTGGGCTCGGGCGAGCTGGTTAAGGCCATTACGATTCAAGCGCACAAGTTTTCCAAGTCGGCGGTCGAAAAAATTACCAAGGCTGGCGGCAAGGCCGTGGTCATCGGCGGCGAAACGGCTGCGGCTGCGGCGTAGTTAGTTGTCGGCTTGTTTCAAGCTAGCAGTTCTCAGCTTTCAGCTCCGAAACCAAGCTGCGATTGTAGCGGTCGAGCTGAAAGCTGATAGCTAAAAGCTGAAAAGCTGCTTTTAAACGCTGTTTTTCATCTGTGACGCAAGGCATAGTCGATGCCGGCCTGTCTTGCATTAGGCTGGGATGGCTGAAAAGCGCCGCTGACTGGGCGTAATGAAAGACTCTAAAGGCGCCGCGAGCGCCGGAAACAGATAACGCCATGTTGGAGAAGTTTCTTAATATCTTCCGGGTTCCCGATCTGCGCAAGCGGGTGCTGTTCACGCTGGGCATTCTGGCTGTTTACCGGCTGGGCGCCTGGATTCCTACGCCGGGCGTAAATTACCGCCAGCTTGAACTTCTGTTTAACTCGCAGAACGGCTCGGCGCTGGGGTTGATGGATCTGTTCAGCGGCGGCACGATGCGCCGTATGACGATCTTCGCCCTGGGCATCATGC
>PMHC01000251.1 GCA_003156495.1 Acidobacteriaceae bacterium | reverse complement strand
ACTTCGTCGAGGAAGAGCGTGCCGCGGTCGGCGACCTCGAAGCGTCCGCGTTTTTGGGCAATGGCGCCGGTGAAGGCGCCTTTTTCATGTCCGAAGAGCTCGCTTTCGACGAGCGCGGCGGGGATGGCGGCGCAGTTGAGTTTGACGAAGGTGCGCTCCAGGCGGGGACTGGATTGATGAATGGCGCGGGCGATCAGCTCCTTGCCGGTGCCGGTTTCGCCGTGCAGCAGGACGGTGGAGCGGGTGGGAGCGACGATCGAGACCTGATCGAGGACTTTGCGCAGCGCCGGGCTTTCGCCGACGATGTCCTCGAAGGCGCGCTCGGAGCGGATTTCGGATTCGAGATAGAGCTTTTCCTGCTGCAGGCGTTTTTTTGAGGCGTCGAGCCGGCCATAGGCGATGGCACTGTCGAGAGCCAGGGCGATCTGATTGCCAACTTGGAGAAGGAGATTGCTGTCGGGCTGGCGAAAGCGGCTTGGGCAGCGGCTGCCGAGCATCATGACGCCGACGACGCCCTGGGTGGCGACCAGTGGGGTGGTGATCAAAGAGCGGATGGACTCGTATTTGAGCGCCTGGGAAGCGGTGCCCGAAAGGCTGGCGATGGCCTCTTCATCGAGGATGCGCGGGAGCCGGTCGCTCATGCGATCGAGGTCGGAGGTGGCGAGTTGGAAGGGCGGGTTTTGATCGTTGCGGCTTTTGCGGGCAGGGAAGTCGAGCACGGTGCATTCGAATTGGCGGGATTCGCCGTCGCGCAGCCAGAAGCCGGCGCAATCGTTGCGGAAGTATTTTCGAATGGTGGCCGAGGCGGAGCGGAAGAGTTCCTGGGGATCGGTTTTGGCAATGATCTGGTTGTTGATGTCGAGCAGCAGGCCAAGGCGGTCGCGCTCTTCTTCAAGCTGGATGCGGTAGCGCTCGGCCTCGCCGGCGGCTACTTCGCGGTCGAGCGCGACGGCGGCTTGCGAGGAGGCCGAGGCCATCAGCTCAACATCTTCGGCGCTAAAGGCGGCGTTTTGGGCGCTGGCGAAAACCAGCGCGCCCAACCGCGCGCGGGGCGTGGCGATAGGGAAGACATAAGCGCAGCGGCGCCGGGCGATTTCGGCCTGGGGCGCCAGTTGCGGGATCGAGAGCATGGCGGCATGAAGATCGGCAATGAAGACCGGCTCCATGCGGTTGAGCGCGCGGTCAACGGCGCTGCCGGCGAGTTGGAATTGCGCGCCGATTTCAACCTGGGGCACGGTGGGAATTTGATCGAAGGCCAGCAGGCGCGCGGTTTTTCCGTCACGGTCGAGGCGCACCAGCACGACGCCGTCGAGCGCCAAAAGGTTGGAGAGGAGGCGGCGCAGATTGGGCAGCACCTCGCTGAGATTGGGGTGCGCGGCGATGGCCGACGAGAGCTCGATCAGCGTACGGAAGCGGCTGGGCGGCTCGTCGTTACGGGATTCGGGCAGGAGCGGATCAGGCATCGGCACCCCAATATGGATGGTGGTCGAGCGCGCATCTGGTGGCCGTATTTGGCCTCGATGGCCGCAATTGGCCAAAAGGGGCGAGGCTTTTGAGAGGGGCGATCAGCCTTAGTCATCCAATATCAGCATTTTATATGGTGGCAGGGGAATGGCGCTCCGCGTGCAAGGTATAGAGTGGCGAGAACCGCCAAAGCAAGCGATGCTGCGAATTGATCTTTTGGAAACGAAGGTTCTGCGGCTCTCGGGGCGATTGACGGATGGCTGCCGCGAGGAGGTGGAGTCGTTTGTGACTTCGCACCGGCTTCCGGCGGAGCAGGCGGTGGAGATCACTGAGGTGATCTACGCGGATCGGTCTGGGGAAGAATCGCTGGGCTGGCTGGCGCAACGGGGAGCGCGCTTTCGTGCAGAGAGTTCTTATGCGCTGTATCTCTGCGAGCGGCTGCGGCTGCCGATTTTGAAGCAAGCGTGCCGCGGGCGAGGGCGTCGGTGAGAGGGGTTTGATATACGAAAGCGCAAGAGGGTCGGAGTCAAGAAAGCTGGAGTAAGGTTGATGATGCGGAAAGAAAATGCCGATGAATCAATAGCAAATGCACGGAGACAAGAGCGAATCGAGCCGCTAGGCAGTTAGAGACGCAAGCATTGCTTTCCGGCGGTTTGGCAGAATTCCCCGGTTCATCGCAAAACATATGAATGGTGAAGCAGCAAGGGTGAGGTAACAAGCCTGTCCTTACATCGAGAGGGAAGTTTGGTGAGATTGCGAAAAGATAGAATGAGGTCCGCGCGAGCCGGCTGGGCGTGGGTGTTGCTGGCGCTGGCTTCAGTGGGCGCGGCGGCGCAGCAACCGCTGGAGTTGAATATGGCTTCGGTGGCGAATTTGGCGCGTACGCGAAGTTGGACAGCCAAGCAGGCGCATCAGAACGCGGCGGCGGCCGATGCGGTGCGCCGGCAGACCGAGAGCCTGCGCTGGGGGCAGGTGAACTTCGACACGCAGTACCTGCGCTTCGACGGGCCGATTGAAACCGCATCGCCGGTTCCGGTGGCCTTTCAGGCGCTGCTGGGCAAATCGCTGATTACGCCCGTAGCTCCGATCGACAATTTGCACGTCGCCTTCCAGGCAGGAGTTCCGCTATTTACCGGCGGCAAGATCACCAGCGCGATTCACGAGGCGAAAGCGGGAGCAAAGGCCGCCGCATCGGTCGCGAGCGACACCGACGACGATGTGGTGCTTGAAGCCGAGCGGAATTATCTGTCGGTGCTGCTGACGCGGCAGGTGGTGGAACTAAATACGCAGGCGCTGCGCTCCTATAAGGGACACTTGGATCACGCGCAATCGGCTTTCAGGCAGGGGATTGCGGCCAAATACGACGTGATTCGCGCCGAAGCGGCGGTGGCTGAGCAGGAAAAGCGGTTGACCGAGGCGACGAATCAGGCGGCGCTGGCCGAGGCGGCGCTGCGCACTTCGCTGGCGCTGGAGGATGCCGAGGCGATCAACATCGACGGCAAACTTTTTGCGATCGACGAGCAGGTGGATTTGGAACAATCGATGGCCAAGGCCGTTGAGGCAAGCCCGATATTGAAGGCATTGCAGCAGAAGGTGGCGGCAAGCCGCAGCGCGGTGCGTGTCGAACAGGCCGACTATTTGCCGCAGGTGACCGGCATCGCCAACAAGGAGATGGTCGACAACAAACTGGCCGAGACCGATCCCCGATGGGCGATTGGCGCGCAGGCCAAGCTCAATCTTTTTGATGGCGGCGAGCGCCGGGCGCGGGTTTCGGTGGCGCGGGCGCATCTGCAGGCGGCCGAGTCCGAGTATCGCGGGGCCGAGGACAAGATCCGGCTGGCGGTGCGCAGCTCGTATCTGGATTTGCAGTCGACGCGAGAGCAATTGGTTTCGGCGCAAAAGGCCGAGCAACTGGCGACGGAAAGTTTGCGGCTGGCAACCAAGCGTTTTGAGGTGGGTACGGGAGTCAGCTTGGAAGTGCTCGACGCCAACGTTTCGCTTACCGCTTCGCAAGTCGGCATTCAACAGGCTCTTTACGGCATGGACCTGGCTTATCTTGGCGTTCACCGCTACCAGGGCGATATTTTTGAAGTTTCGGCGAGGATTCAAAAGTGAAAAAAGAATGGATCGCAGCGCTCGTTGCTGCCGCTGTCATTGTGATCTTTAGTGTCGTGGCGATTCGGCACCACATGCACGCATCGACGCCGATTGTCGTCGATGGCACGATCGAGTGCGACGAGATCAGCGTCTCGTCGAAGATTCCCGGGCGGATTGAAAAGCTGCTGGTAGACGAAGGGATGCAGGTGAAGCCGGGCGATGCGCTGGCGGTGCTCGAGTCGCAGGAGCTGGACGCCAAGGTGACGCAGGCGACGGCCGCCTACCAGGCCGCGCAGGAAAAAACTGCGCAGGCTGGCACGGCGCTTACCTTGCAGCAGAAGACTTTCGTCGGCCAATTGAAGCAGGCCGAGGCGCAGTACAACGCGCGGCTGGAAGAAGTGCATCAGGCCGAGGAACTAGTGAATCAATCCCAGGCGGCCTACAAAACCGCGTCGGACACCTACCGGCGCTACAAGGGATTGTTTGCCGACGGTGTGATTCCCGAGCAGACCGAGCAGGAGATCGAGTACAAGTATCTGGCGGCCAAGGCGCAGTTGGGCGCGGCGGAGTCAAAGGTGAAGCAGGCGCACCAGGGAGTGGTGGCGGCGGCCGCCGCGTTGCAGTTGGCCAAGGATGCTTCGTTGCAGGTGAATTTGCGCCAGCAGGACAAGGCCGCAGCGGCGCAGATGGCCGAGGCCGCGCACGGACAAATGAACGAGGCGCAGGCTTACCAGAACGAGACCAAAATCTTTTCGCCGGTTTACGGCTACGTTTCCGAGAAGATCTCAAATAACGGTGAGATGGTTTCGGCCGGTTTTCCGATGCTGACCATCGTGCGCGCCAACGATTTCAAGGTCAAGGTTTATGTAGACGAGTCCAAGTACGGGCATCTGAGCCTGGGCACGCCGATCAAAGTAATTTTGCCGGCGCTGAACAACCAGGAGGTGACCGGCACGCTGATCCGGATTTCGCAGTCGGCCGACTTCGCCACCAAGCGCGCGACCAACGAACAGGGCAGCTACGATGTGCGCGGCATACAGCTGGTGATCAAGCTGAACGACGACAGCCGCTTCCGCAACGGCATGACGGCGCGGGTGGTGCTCGACGAGGATAAACATTGATCCGATCGATTCTGAATGTGGCGGCGCGGGAGTGGGGCTGGATGCGCGGCCAGCGCAAGTATCTGGCGCTGGTGGTGATCGCGCCGATCGCTTACATGATTGCGCTGGGGCTGATCTATTCGCCCAAGAAAGTGCTTCATGTTCCGGTCATGATCGTGGACCAGGACCACTCGCGGCTTTCCCGCCAATTGACGACGGCGTTATTGGCCAGCGAGACCTTTGCGTTGGGCGGCTACTCGGAGACGGCTGATGATTTTCCTCGCGAGGTGGCGCTGGATCGCGCGCATGTCTGTTTTGTTTTTCCCGCCGGGCTGGAACGCGATCTGCTTGCGCATCGACCGGTGCGCGTGCAGGTGCTGCTGGATTACTCAAACTATCTGGCCGGCACCGCGGAGCTGAGCGCGGCCAACACGGTGCTGGGAACATTTTCGGTAGGAACGCAGATACGCATGCTTGAAGCCGCTCGCGGCGTCTCGCCGGATACCTCTCTTTTGCGGGTCATCCCTTTCGAGATGAACACGCGCATGTGGTTCAATCCTGCCTTTAACGGAAACTATTTGAACTATCTGGCCGTCGGGCTGGCTTACGTCGTGGTGCAGTTGGCCGGATTGTTTTTCACCATACGCGCCGGCTCCTCGGAGCTGCGCGGCCAGCACGCGACGCCGCTGCGCCAGACCGAGAGCCGCGTTTGGATTGCGCTCGCCGGTAAGTTGCTACCGTATTTTCTTGCCGCCGTGCCGCTCTCGATTATCGTGACGCATCTGGCACACTGGTTTTTCGCCGCTCCGCAATTGGAGACCCAGCCCTCATTCTGGTTTGTGCTGATCTGGTTTGACGCCGTGATGGTGACGCTGGGCTACGGTTTGTCGTGTGTGGCCGGCGAGCCGGTTTTCGCTACCGAAATGTGTGCCAGCCTCACCATGCCCAACTTTTTGCTGACCGGCTATACCTGGCCGATCTTCGCCATGCCCAAGATCATGTGGATCATGGCCTACGGGTTGCCGATGAATCCGATCGTATTTATGACCAGAAAGATCACCACCATGGGCGGAGGGCTGGCCGACTGCGGCGCGCAGTTGATCGGACTGGCGGCCTGGAGTCTGATCGCGCTGGCGCTGGCCTGGTGCGGAACCAGAAAAATTCTTTCCACCGCGCAAGAGGAGCCTGCCGCACATGTTTAATACATGGTTCCAACTGTGCTGGCGCGAGTGGAAGCGGATTTTGACCGATCGCCGGATTGTGATGATTCTGGTCGGTGGTCCGTTTTTCTATGCGTTCATTTTTGGTGGCGTGTACTGGCAGGGGCGTGCCAAGCATGTGCCCATAGTTGTCGTCGATCAGGATCACTCGCGGTTTTCGCGCGAGATCACGACGGCGATCGCGGCTTCGGAGAATATGCAAATCGCCGGCTGGGTCAATTCGCCGGAGGATTTTCTTGCGCTGGCGCGCCATGAGCAGGCTTACGCCTGCGTGATTTTTCCGCCGGAGTTCGAGCGCGACGCGCTGGCAGGGAAAAAACCGCGTATCGGATTGATTCTCGATGCTGACAATATTTTGGTGAACGGCTCGACGCTGATCGGCCTGCGCGCCATTGTCGCCACCTATCAGGTGGGCGTGAACGAAGAACGGGCGGAGGCGCTGGGGCTGCCGAAGGCGGGAGCGCTGGCGGCTTCAATGCCGCTCGCGCCGGCTACTCGGCAAATGTTCAATCCCACTTCGCATTACAGCTTTTACATTTTGATGGGGCTGATCTGCATCGCCGTGCAATCGGTGACGCGCATTGGCTGCGGCATTTCTATCGAGCTGGACAGCGTGGAGAAATGGAAAAAAGATTTTCCTGATCGCGCGGTCAGCCGGTGGGAGATTTTCTTTTCGAAGGTGCTGGCGACGGCGTTGCTGGTGCTGCCGGTTGGCGGCATCGCGCTGATGCTCCCCTTTGTGCTGTTTGGCGCGCCGTATCGCGGCAGCGTGCTGTTTATTGCGCTTGCCTTTACGATTTTCGCTCTCAGCCAGATCTGCATTGGCTACGGTTACGCCTCGCTTTGCCGGTCGGCGGTCGTCTGCACGCAACTGCATCTGTTCATGTCGGTGATTGTATTTACCGCTTCTGGATTCACGTGGCCGTACTATGCGGCGCCGGAATGGATACGCTGGCTGGGCTGGCTGATGCCGCTCTTCCATATGAATTGCATCGTGCGCAAGTCGGCGCTGGTAGGCGCGCCGCCGTCGCTGCTGCTGGCGCAGCATTTGCTACCCCTCATCATGTTGGGCGTGGTGGCCTTTGCCTGGGGATGGTGGGCGGTACGCAAAGAGATGAGCGAAAACCCGGCCGGTGGCGGAAGGGATTAATTCTGCTTGCCGATCGCGAGTCCCACGGGTAATTAGAGCTTTTGTAACCAAAAAGAAGCAGGCGATGGCTCGAAAGAGGCATCGCCTGGGAAGTGATTGCTGCTCAGTATGTTGCCGGTGAGCACAAAAACGGGAATACATTTTATCCATCCCGTCACTCAATTTATAGCCGTCGCTCTCAAGTCCTAAAGGCAATCGCCGATGAGCCTATATGTAGCCAGGCCCCCAAGATGCGATCCATAGGACGGCACCGTCACGGACCCTCGGTTGTATGTTCCCCTCGTGTTGATTGCCTTCCGATAAAATTTCGCATCGATTCGGGCAAGCGCTCAGGCGCTTATCGCGATGTGTTACGGTGTGCGCAAGCGCATCGGCTGAGCCATTGGAACAAGGGGTTGAAGGGAGCACTCGGCAATGATCTCCACTTTTAGAAATATGCGCATTTCGCGCAAATTCGGCGTTGCATTCGGCGCCACCTGTTCGCTGTGCCTGATCCAGGGCATTGCCGCGCTTATCGGCCTGTACAGGATCGACCATTTAACCAAGGATCTGACGAAGTTTTCGCTGCCCGTGGCGCAATCGATGACCGAGATGCGCGGCCAGATGCAGACGATCCGCCGTGTGGAGTTGGCGTCGTTGTTGTGCAATGATGCGGCCTGCTTCGCCAAGTATCCGCCTATGCGCGTAACGGCTCTGGAAAAATATCAGGCGGCGAAAACGAAGGTCGAATTGCTGGTTACGGACGCGGATCAGAAGGCGAAGTTCCAGGATGCCGCCAGCCAATTCGATTCCTATCTGGCCAAGAGCGACGCCATCATGAAGGCCACAGAAGCCGCGGTAGAGAAAGGGACGAAAGACCCAAAGGACGCGTCGGTATTGGCCAAACAAGAGCAGGGGCTGCTCAGCGACTTCAACGGTTCTTTGACTTCCGCCGTTGCGCTGACGGATTTTTATACCGCGCAGTGCGATCATGACGGTGCTTTGGTGAATTCGGCCAATGGGTTGCTGCGCTGGCTGGCTGCGATCCTCATGGTTTTGGTGACGGTGCTGAGCGTCGTTGTGGGCTATCTGCTGACGCAGGCGATTGTGCCGCCGCTGACCGAGGTTACGAATGCGCTGGAGCAAGTGGCGAACAAGAATCTGCTGGTTTCGGTCGAACCAAAGAGCGAGGATGAGGTCGGGCGGCTTTCGGCGGCGTTGAATTTGACCGTGGAAGCGGTGCGCGAAGTGATCCGTTCGGTGGCGCGCAGTGCCGATACGCTTTCCTCGGCCTCTGAGGAGTTGAGCGTGCGTTCGGCGCAGACCAGCGGCAACACGCAGACGCAGACCAACAAGACCGACCAGATTGCGGCGGCGGCGCAGGAGATGACGGCGACGATCGGCGAGATCAGCCACAACGCGGAAAGCGCCTCCGACGCTAGCCGCGCCTCGGCCGAGACCGCCAACAAGGGCGGCGAGGTGATGCAGGCGGCAGCCACTACGATGGAGCAGATTGCGACGGCGACCGGCTCGGTGGCCGAGAAGATGGATTCGCTGGCGCAACGTTCCGAAGAAATTGGCAAGGTNNGCGAGCAAACCAACTTGCTGGCGCTGAATGCGGCGATCGAGGCGGCGCGCGCCGGCGAGCACGGACGGGGATTCGCCGTGGTTGCCGGTGAGGTGCGCCGGCTGGCCGAGCGCACCAAGGACGCCACCGAAGAGATTGCGGGCACTATCCGCAGCATTCAAACCGAGACTCGCGACACACTCAAGGTGATGACGGAGAGCCGTACGACGGTGGAAGCCGGTTTGAGTGAGACGGCGCGCGCCCGTTCCAGCCTGGAGGCGATTATCGAGTCATCCCAACAGGTGGAAAACATGATTCACCTGATCGCCACGGCGGCAACCGAGCAGACGGCGGCTTCGGGTGAAATTTCCAACTCCGCCAGCCACATTTCGCAACTGGCTGGGGAAAACGCTCAGGCCGCGGAGGAAACCGCCGAGGCCTGCAAGAGCCTCTCCACGCTCGCCATCGAATTGGACGCGCTTATCGTGCAGTTCCGCATCGACGACGAAAAACAGCAGGGAGGCAAAATACACGGCGCGCAGCAGAATGCGCACAAGGCTAAACCGGCCTTCGCGCGCGTCTAGCAAGACGCACCGCAACGCAACAGGGCAGCCTTTGTCTGCATGGGATTCGGGGCAGAGGCGGCGATTCAATTTTGGTCCGTGCTCGAACCGTTCAGCCGGCGTACTCATTGCAAAAATGAGCGCCGGCTGCGGCGTTTATAGGGGATTAGCGCTTGAAGAGATCGATGGGCTGGGTGAAGTCGGTGACGCGAATCTGCTGGGCCAGCGCCGGGTGCTGGCGCTTCAGGGCCAAAAACATCTCCCAGGCGACGCGGCGATAGCTGAAGTGGCCGGCGGGCCCAGAGCGCAGTTCGATGATGTATTGGGCTTCGGCGAAGTCCATCTTGAAGAGCGAGCGAATGCGCGTGGCCAGCGGCAGCAGGTAAAG
>PMHC01000279.1 GCA_003156495.1 Acidobacteriaceae bacterium | reverse complement strand
CCTTGCCGATCGAGTAGAGCATCACCAGCCCGCCGATACAGGTGCCCATGAAGGCGAAGAGCACGCTGAGGGCGTCAACGTGCAGTACCAGCGCCAGCGGCCCGTCCCAGGGCAGGGGGTGCAGGTCAAGCGCCTGCCCGCCGCGGAGCCAGATCGCCGCGCCAATGACGGCGAAAATCGCCGGTATACAGGTGAGAAAAGCTAAAATTCCCTTTGCCCGGGGTGAGATGAGCCGCGCTACCAAAAGCTGTAGCACCGCGCCCATCAAAAGCGTGCAGGGGGCAATCAGAGTGAGGGTCGCCGCATCCATTCCTTCATGTTGAACGGGCGAAGATACGGCTCGATGTGATGCAGNNCAGCACACAGACGGAAAGGCGAAAGGGGCAAAATCTGGTCCGTCGTATTACATTGCGGTAAATATCTGGCGTGGGGTTCGCAAGGTAAGACGGAGACAAAAACTGTTTCAAAATTGCTCATCTTTTAGTCGCCCGGCAGTGGTGATTCCGGGGCGTGATTTCAAGGGAACCGGGCGGCCGCTTCTGCCGTACTATCTTGCCAGAGGGCGAGGGGATGAGAGAAAAGGCGACGCGCATGAGAATGCTGAACGCGGTTGGGCTGCTGGGCTGCCTGACGCTGGCGGCGGGATTGGCCGGATGCAGGGTTCACGAGGAGAAGAACGCTAACGGCGAAGACAAGAAGGTTCAAGTCGATACGCCCTTTGGCGGCATACACGTGAACTCCGACCAGACGACGGCCGCCGACCTGGGGCTGCCGGTTTACCCCGGCGCGCAGGTGACACCCGACAGCGGCAACGGCAAGTCGGCCGACGTGCAGATGGGCTTTGGCGTGTGGAAGCTGCGGGTGAAGATTGTTAACTATACGGCCGCCGACAGTCAGGATAAGGTTGTGGCTTTTTATAAGAAGGGGCTTGCCCGCTACGGTGACGTGATCGCCTGCCAGGACGGCGCATCGGTCGGGACGCCGGCGAAGACCGCCGAGGGGCTGGGTTGCGATGACGAGAAGCAACCCAACGTCTACGTCAGCGGCAACAGCGCCAGCTACGGCTACCACTCGGATGAAAAAGGCTACCAGCTCAAGGCCGGTTCTAAACGCCGCCAGCACATTGTGGCCTTCAACAGCTCGGCGCCGGGTCAGACGCGCTTCTCGCTGATGGATTTCGATCTGCCAGCCGGGACGAGCGGCGGCGGGGGCAAGAGCGATTAAGCGCCGTAGGCCTTTTCCGCGAGGCTCTACAATCTCTTCAAAGGATCAAAAAACTATCCTCGTGGAGCCTCAATGTATAGCTATAGTCGTTTATTTTCCGTAGCGCTGCTGGCCGCGGCGCTCTCACTGCACGCGGCCGACAAGCATCAGCCCGCCGCCACGCCGGCGCAGGCCGATCCCTATACCGAAGTACAGCCCGCCACCGAGACGCTGGACCTGAATATGTACCAGTTGATCCGCAACGAGGGGCTGAACAACTCGCATGTAATGGATTTTGCCAGCGCGCTGACCGACGACATCGGGCCACGGCTGACCGGATCGCCGAACCTGAAGAAAGCCAATGAGTGGACGCGCCAGACGCTGGCCAAGATGGGGCTGGAGAACGCGCACATGGAGGATTGGGGCGAGTTTGGCCTCGGCTGGCAGCAGTTGAACACCTGGGCGCGGATGGTGACGCCCGATACGGCGGTGCTGATTCTGCAGGCGACACCGTGGTCGCCGGCGACGCCGGGTCCGGTGACCGGCGAAGTGGTCAGCGTGAAGATCGAAAACGAAACCGACTTCGATCAATACAAAGGTAAGCTGGCCGGCAAGATCGTGTTGTTGGGCGCGATGCGCGAGGTTCCGCTGGTGGACAAGCCGCTATCGAATCGTCACAGCGACAAAGATCTGGAGGATATGGCGCAGTATCCGGTGAGCAACGACGGTGCGCAAGAGCATCCGGCGCCGCGTCTGGAGCGGCCAGCCGCGCATGTGGATCGCAGCAAGCTGCGCGAGATGACGGCGCAATTTTTCGCTGACGAAAAGGTGTTGGCGGTGATCGAGCCCAGCCGCGACGGCAGCAATGGCGGCGGTTCGGGTGGCACCTTCTTTGACGATAACGGCGCGACGCTGAGCCGCTACGCCTACCGGCCCGATCATCGTGTAAAGGTTCCCGTCGCCGTGGCGGCGATTGAGAGCTTTGGCCGGCTCTACCGGCTGACGCAGCAGCAGGTTCCGGTCAGCGTGGAGATCAACATCGACACCAAATTTACCGGCGAGCATGAGCACGCCTACAACACCATTGCAGAAATTCCCGGCACCGATCCCACGCTGAAAGATCAGATCGTGATGGTCGGTGGGCATCTGGACAGTTGGATCGCCGGTACCGGGGCGACCGACAACGGTGCCGGCGCGGTGGTGACGATGGAAGTGGCGCGCATCTTCAAGGCTCTCGGCATCAAGCCGCGGCGCACGATCCGCTTTGCGCTGTGGACCGGCGAGGAGCAGGGGATTTTCGGTTCGGGAGAGTATTGCCGGCAGCACTTCGGCTCGGCGAAGTTCTCAACCAACCCGGAGGAGGCGAAAAAGCCCGAGTTTTTGCGCAAGACCGAAGGCGCGCTCGAGTACAAGCCGGAGCAGAAGATGGTTTCCGGCTACTTCAACGTGGACAACGGCACGGGAAAAATTCGCGGAATTTTTACGCAGGGCAACGCGGCCGTCGCGCCGATCTTCGCGCAGTGGATTGCGCCATTGAAAGATCTGGACGTGACCACGGTGACCTTGCGCGATACCGGCGGCACCGATCATCTGAGATTCGACGGCGTGGGCATTCCAGGCTTTCAGTTCATCCAGGATTATCTGGACTACGGTGCGCGGACGCACCACTCGAATGCCGATGTTTACGAGCGTTTGCAGCCGGCGGATCTGCGGCAGATTGCGACCGTCGAGGCGATCTTCGTCTACAACGCGGCGCAGCGCGATCAGATGTTGCCGCGCAAACCGCGGCCGCGCGTGGACAGGCAAGACCCGCTGGACAAGGTGTTTACCAACCTCTATCCCGATGCGCAATTGGCGCCGGAGCCGGCCAAGTAACCGGGCAAAGGCAAGCGTGTTTTTCTAGCTGAATGGCCGCCGTGAGGCGGCCTTTTGGTCCTTTAGGCAATTCATCGTTGTATGCCTCTTTACGCCGTCTTTATGGCGGACTGGTCATGGCGTAGGCCTCGCGCCTATGATGTCTGGTGGCGCAGAGCGCTTCTTGCGGTTGTGAAAATGCGGCTCCGCGGGCGCGGAGTGAAAGCGCACGCCGGCGCGGTGCGGCTACGGTGAAATTGGGCGATGCGTTATTTCGGTGCGTGAAAAGACGCCGCCCAGGGAGAACGAAAGAAATGGCGGAAGGAAAGAAACCCGATCGGGGTCAGTTGCGGATCGACGAGGCCGAGTGCAAGGGCTGCGGGTTGTGCATCGAGGCATGCCCGGCGAAGGTGATTGCGATGGGCGAGGGGCTGAATCATTACGGCTACCGCACGGCGGTTTACGCCGGGGCAGGCTGCACCGGTTGCGGCATCTGCTTTATGATCTGCCCGGAGCCGGGAGCGATTACCGTTTACCGGCTGGTGAGCGCTGCCGGGGCGGCGACGACGACCGATTCCGCGAAGGGAGCAACGGCATGCGCAAGCAACTGATGAAGGGCAATGAGGCGATCGTTAAGAGCGCCATTTTGGCCGGCTGCCGGGCTTTCTACGGCTATCCGATTACGCCGGCCAGCGAGATTGCCGAGGCCGCGGCGCTCTATATGCCGCAGACCGGCGGAGTTTATGTGCAGGCAGAGAGCGAAGTTGCCTCCATCAACATGCTTTACGGCGCGGCTTCGGCCGGAGTGCGGGCGATGACCGCATCGAGCGGGCCGGGCATCAGCCTGATGCAGGAAGGGATCAGCTATATGGCCGGGGCCGAGCTGCCCTGCGTCATCGCCGACATCATGCGCGGCGGGCCGGGGCTGGGCAACATTGGCGCCGAGCAGGGCGACTATCACCAAGTGGTGAAGGGCGGCGGCCATGGCAACTATCGCACCATCGTGCTGGCGCCGCATTCGGTGCAGGAGATGGCCGACCTCACCTCCCTGGCCTTCGATCTGGCCGACCGCTACCGCAATCCCGTGGTGGTGTTGGCCGACGGATTTATTGGCCAGATGATGGAGCCGGTCGAGTTTCCGCAGGCAGCCACCGCGCCGCATCTGCCGCCCTGGGCTGTGGCCGGCACGGCGGCCTCGCGGCGCAATCTGATCACTTCGCTGGAGCTGGATTTCGATCGGATGGAGAAGCTGCAACTCAAGCTCGAGGCCAAGTACAAGGCCGCGGCGGAGCGTGAAACGCGCGCCGAAGAGTGGCAAACCGCCGATGCCGATATTGTTTTGGTCGGCTACGGCATCATGGGCAGGATTTTGAAGGCCGTCACCACCGAGGCTCGCGCCGCGGGCTTGAAAGTCGGCGTGCTGCGGCCGATTACCCTTTATCCATTCCCCGAGGCGGCTCTGCAGCGGCTGGCCAAAACCGCGCGGCTCTTCGCAGTCGTGGAGATGAGCAACGGACAGATGGTCGAAGATGTGAAGCTGGCGCTGAACGGTTCCCGTCCGGTGGAGTTTTACAGTCGCGTGGGAGGCAATGTGCCCTCGCAGGCCGAGGTGCTGAAGTTTGTTTACGAACTGGCCCGCCGCGAAGGACTGGCCAAGGGCGCGGCCCGTCCCGTGGCCGAAGAGGAGCGGATGGCCCATGTCTAACGAAACGGTTCAGGATTATGTAGTCGCGCACGGACGTGCGAAGTCTTTTTACGAACGCTTCGAGCGCAAAGACGAGTTGCAGCACCAGACGCACTTTTGCCCCGGCTGCGGCCACGGCACGGTGCACAAAATGCTGGCGCGGGTGATCGACGAGTTAGGCATTCAGGACCGTACGATTCTGGTCGGTCCGGTGGGCTGCGGCGTCTTCACCTATTACTACTTCGACGTGGGCAACATTTCGGCGGCGCACGGACGCGCGCCAGCCGTGGCTACGGCGGTTAAGCGCAGCCGGCCGGGGAGCATCGTTATCGGCTACCAGGGCGACGGCGATCTGTCGGCAATCGGCTCGGCCGAAATTCTGCACGCCGCTAATCGCGGCGAGCACGTCAGCCTGATCTTCATTAACAACGCGGTTTATAGCATGACCGGCGGCCAGGCCGCGCCGACCACGCTGCTGGGCCAGAAGACCACGACAACCCCTTTTGGCCGTTCGGCGGCTAATGAGGGCTATCCGATGCATGTCTGCGAGTTGCTGGCGACGCTCGATGCCCCGGTCTACATTGAGCGGGTGGGGCTGGGCGACAACCGGCAGGCGATGCAGGCTTCGCGCGCGATTCGCCGCGCGATTGAGAATCAGGTCAACGGGCTGGGCTTTTCGCTGATCGAGGTGCTTGCGCCCTGCCCGACAATCTGGAAGAAAACGCCGGTCGAGGCGCAGCGCTGGGTGCGCGACGAGATGGAGAAGGTCTATCCGCTCGGCGTTTATTGCGACCGCACCAAGGCTCGGATGGAGGCTGGGTTGACGCAGCCGGCCGTCGCGCCCACGCTTGACCAACTTCCCGGAATTCTGGGCGTGGCCGAAGCGGATTTGCCCGAGGGCAACGCGGCGGCGCTGGTTGCCGACAAGCCAGTCGATTTACAGGTGCGCGTAGCCGGCTTTGGCGGGCAAGGGGTTTTGCTGCTGGGCGAGGTGTTGGCCGAGGCTGGACTCGACGCCGGTCTCGATGTCTCCTGGCTGCCCTCCTATGGGCCGGAGATGCGCTCGGGAACCTCGAATTGCCACGTGCGGCTTTCGCGCAAGCCAATCGATTCGCCGTTGGTGGCCGCGCCAAATTTGCTGGTGGCCATGAACGAGCCTTCGCTGAGAAAGTTTGACCGCGCGGTGCGCGACGGCGGCTGGGTGATCTACGATGGCGACGAGTTCCCGGCCGATTGCGTGCGCGAGGGGTTGCATACCTTTGCCGCGCCCTTTACGCGCATCGCCGACGAGCTGGGCAACAAGCGCGCGGCCAACATGGTGATGCTGGGCTCGCTGCTGGAAATCGCCTCGGTGCTTCCCGAGGCCAGCGTTGCTGCGGCGCTGCATCGCATGGTCAAAAATCCGCGCTGGATGGAACTGGACGAGCGCGCTATTGCGCGGGGCAGGGAATTGTATCGCGCCTCGCTAAAAGAAATGGTTTCGGCCTGAGCGACGGCCGGCCCGCATCTGAAACGGGCCGGTTGTTGACTGCGCAATGTAAACGGCGGAAGATGCGGGTAGACGCCTGGAAGGTTGCGCGGTTTTCCAGTCGTTGTTGAGCGGCTTTGAAAGGGTACGGTTTTAGCCGTGCCGTGAGTAGGGCTCCGCATTTTTCACGGACAGATATTTTTCTGCAGCCAAAGTAGCTATAAGTTGCATCCAATTGGTAGCTTAAAGAAAATCGCTCTTTAAATTGGAGATCTTTACCCCAGTTTTAAGAACGATCCAAGAGGAGAGGCTTTTTGCGATGGCTTCCAGTCCGTATTTCTCTTTAGCGGCACTTTTTGTTGCGGCGCTTGGCTTCGGGCTGGCTCCGCTGGGGCTGGTGTGGCTTTGGGCAAAAATCTACTCGCCGCCCAAGCCGAATTCCATCAAAAATGCGATTTACGAGTGCGGCCTGGAATCGAAGGGCGACGCCTGGGTGCAGTTCCGCTCGGCCTACTATTTGTACGGAATTATTTTTCTCATCTTTGACGTGGAGGCGGTCTTTCTGCTGCCATTCGCCGTGGTTTTTACGAGTCTGGGCGCGGTAGCCTGCGCTGCGATGCTGGTTTTTGTGCTGTTGCTAATCGAAGGGCTGGCCTGGGCATGGGCCAAGGGAGTGTTGACGTGGAGCTGAGAAACAGTTGTCAGTTATCGGTTGTCAGTAATCAGCTTTTTGTGCGAATCGAAAGCGCTGGCTAATCAGGAGAAATTTTGAAGCTTGGTGGTCAGAGGGGATTTTGAGATTGAATGTTGGCTGACGTACTGGGAAAGATTCTTACCACTGACAACTGATAACTGACAGCTAACGTGAGGACCGATGGACAACCGACTGAAGATTGAGCTGGAACGGCAGGGCATTGTCGCCACGACTCTCCAGGAGTTGTATAACTGGGGACGCAAAAATTCGGTGTGGCCGATGCAGTTCGGGCTGGCCTGCTGCGCCATCGAGATGATCGCGACGACGATGGCCCGCTACGATCTGGCGCGCTTCGGCGCGGAGGTTTTCCGGTCTTCGCCACGGCAGGCCGATCTGTTGATCGTTTCCGGCACCGTGACTAAGAAAATGGCTCCGCAGGTGGTGCGACTTTACAACCAGATGGCCGAGCCGCGCTATGTGATCGCGATGGGGGCTTGCGCCATCTCCGGCGGGCCTTTCAAGCAGGGGTACAACGTGCTCAAGGGGATCGACCGCTATATTCCCGTCGATGTTTATATCCCCGGCTGCCCGCCGCGCCCCGAGGCGCTGATTGAGGCTTTTATAGCGCTACAGAAAAAGATTGCCGCGCAACCGTTAACTGGCGAAGGCCGGCCGCGTCATTTGGACGCCGATGCGCCGGGAGAATTTCCGGTACCAGCTTTCGGTGAGCACGATCTGGAGCCGCCGGCGAACGAGAGTGTATGGCATGCGCCGCTGACGCAAATACAGGGAACGTAGGGGCGGATGCGACGCAACAGGAAATCACCACGGTGGGCAGCGGCAAGAAAGAGCTAAAAGCTAGGAGCTGATTTTGAAGTCTGTCGAAGAGATCAAATCGGCAATTGAGGCGGCGGTTCCCGGCGCGGGCGTAGAACTTGTCCCGAACTCCAGCCCCTCGGCGCAACATTCGCTGCTTCTCGCGCCAGAAAAGGCCGTCGCCGTCGCGACTTTTCTGCGCGACGACGCGGAGTTGGCCTTTGACTTTCTCTCGAACGTGACCGGCGTCGATTGGCCCGAGCCCGGCTATCTTGAGGTGGTCTATCACCTCTACTCGATGGCGAAAAAACACGGGCCGCTAATTCTGCGTATGAGGACGGAGAATCGCATCGACCATGTTGAATTACCCTCATTGACTCCAATTTGGCGCTCGGCAGAGTTTCAGGAACGGGAGATCTTCGATCTTTTCGGCGTCGTATTTACCGGACACCCGGACCTGCGCCGGTTGCTGATGTGGGATGAGTTCAAAGACCATCCCATGCGCAAGGACTATGTTGATCCGGACGATTTCGAGTACGAGCCCACGGCGCACGATGCGGTGCTCGAACGCGCGATCGAGCACCGAAAACAGTTGTCAGTGAGCAGCGGTCAGTGATCAGGGATGGGACGTTGAATGGGAATTGCTGCGGGAAAAACGGAGAAGATCGACGGCTGGAACCGGCCGCCGGTGATTGAGCCGGATGGCGAGGGCGAATTGCTCGAAGTCGCCATGGGGCCGCACCATCCGTCGACGCATGGCGTCTTCCGCATGGACGTGACGCTGGACGGCGAGCGCGTCATTCGCTTGAAGCCGGTCTTCGGCTATCTGCATCGCAACCACGAAAAGCTGGCTGAGGGCATGAGCTATCTGGCATCGATGCCCTACACCGATCGGCTCGATTACTTCTGCTCGCTGACCAACAACTGGGCCTACGCGCTGGCGGTCGAGAAGTTGGCCGGCATCGATGTGCCCGAGCGCGCCGAGCACCTGCGCGTGTTACTGGCCGAGCTGACGCGCTTCCAGAATCACGCCTCTTCGATTGGCTTTTTCTTGCAGGAGATGGGCGCCAGCGGTACGCCGCTGATGTACGCCTTCCGCGAGCGCGAAAAGATTCTTGATCTCTTCGAAGAGCTGACCGGGGCGCGCATGATGGTCAACTACATGCGCTTCGGCGGCNNACTACATGCGTTTTGGCGGCTGTCGCGTCGATCCCACCCCGGAGTGGTTCGAAGCGGCACGCAAGGTGGTCGCCGGGCTGCCGGCATTTGTGGACGAGTTCGAAGCGCTGCTTTCAACCAACGAGATTTTGATGGCGCGTAGCCAGGGGATCGGCCTTCTGCGCCCCGAGCTGGCCGTGAA
>PMHC01000183.1 GCA_003156495.1 Acidobacteriaceae bacterium | reverse complement strand
CAGCTTGTGCCCACGTTCAGCTAGCGACGGGCCAAAGGCGTGCGGAATGCACCAGCTCTTCGCGCATCGGTGGAAAGCCCTTTTCGGTTAGAGCCGCGAGCTCAGAGCGAAGGCGGTCGATGACTGGCTGCCAGTTGCCGGGCTCGGATTGCCGGAAGATACGCATGGTCGGGTACCAGGGGCTGTCATAGCGATGGCGCATCCAGCGCCAGTCGGCGGCAAAGGGCAAAAGCAGCCAAACGGGGAAACCAAGAGCGCCGGCCAGATGGGCCGCCAGCGTATCGACGGTAATAACCAGATCAAGCTGTTCCATTTGCGCGGCGGTGTCGGCCATGTCGTGCGTGGCTGGGGCCAGATCGGCGATTCTGCGCCGCCAGGGTTCGAGCTGCGCGGCGGCTTTGCCCATCTGCAGCGAGAAGAAGTGGGCGCCACCGAGTTGCAGCAACGGCTGAAAGCGCGCGAGCGGAATCGAGCGAAATCGGTTGTATGGATGCTCGGGATTGCCGCTCCAGGCCAGACCGATGCGCAGACCGCGCGCGGGCCAAGGCAGAGAAGCGGCGCGCGTACGGGCCTGATCGGGCACGGAAAGATAGGGCACGCGCGCGGGAATGGTATCGAGCGTAATGCCGAGGGCCATCGGCAGGCTCATCAGCGGGCAATGCCAATCAAAAGGCTGCGGCGGCGTGGTGGCGAAGGTGATGCTGGAGAGGCCGGCCAGTTGCGCGGCCAGCGTGTGTTGGCTGGGAGGAAGAGCGAGGATCACTTTACCGCCCAGAGCCTCAACCTGCGGCACGAAGCGGAGAAATTGAATATTGTCGCCGAGGCCCTGCTCGGCGTGCAGCAGGATGCGCGCGCCACCCAGCGGCTGGCCGCGCCAGAGCGGTTGCGGAAAATTGCAGGGCGCGTTATCGCGCTGCCAGCGAGCTTCGTAATTACCCCAGCCTTCGGCAAAATCGCCTTCGAGCAGTTGCACCAGCGCGAGATTCCAGCGGGCATTGGCGTTTTCTGGCTGGAGCAGCAGAGCGCGGCGGTAGTGCGCGACGGCTTCGTCGATCAGGTCCAGCTCACGTAAGACGACGCCGAGACTGTTGTGGAAGCTGGCGTTTTCTGGCTGGAGCTTGAGCGCGCGCCGGAAGCAGGCGGCGGCTTCTTCATAGCTGCCCATCTCGCGCAGCGCGCTGCCCAGGCAGGCGCTGGCTTCGGCGATGTTGGGGACGCGATCGACGATGTGGCGGTAGCAGAAGACGGCATGCTGAGGCAGGCCGAGTTCCTTGAAGGCTCCGCCGATCCGGTTCCACAACTGCAGATCGGAGGGATCGAGAGCGAGCGAGCGCTGGTAGCAGACGGCGGCTTCTTCGTTTTTGCCATGCTTTTGCAGCGCCTGGCCCATGCGGAAGCCATCGGCGGCGGTGCGCGGAAGCAGCGAAATAGAGAAGTGCGTCGCCTGCGAACGGGAGGTGGAGGAGTGTTTATGCATATCGATTGCCTACAAGTTTTACGGTAGCGGAGAACGGAAGGCGGGTGGCGCAAAGTTTGCAGTTAAAGGTTGGCGAATTGTTGCAAAGGGAAACGGCAGGACCGGAGTGGGAATGAGAAGAACGCGAGGGCAGAGAAAGTTTTTATTGGGGTGATTTGGTGTTGGGGATAGTCCTTTTGCTTCGGATGCTAACGTTTTTTTCGCAAAAGGTGTATCGGAATATATTGATTGATTTGCACCCATTCTAGCCGTCCGCCACGGCGGACGGCTAGAATGGGGCACCCCATTTCGTACATATTTAAGCGGCCAGAGATTTGGTTGCCGCGATTTTTATGCGTGGACTTTTTCGGTGGCCAACTGCTCCTGAATCTGACGCGCGCTTTGCAGCAGATCGCCGCCGGCCTGTTTGAGGCAAACGATGTCGTTGGTGCAGAAGAGCAGGTCGATGCCGAGTCCGAGCCAGAAAGCGTAGTCGTTTTGTCCGCAAGCGGTGGCGACGCATTTGTTGTTGGCGCGGGCGGCTTTGACGATTTTGGTGGCGGCGGCCTGCACGGTGGGATGCGCGGTCTGCGAGGGCAGGCCGAGGCTGGCGGCCAGATCGGCCGGGCCGATGAACAGGTCGATGTCGGGTTCGGCGGCCAGCTCATCGATGCGGTTGGCGCCTTCACCGGTTTCGATCTGCGCCATGAGGCAGAGATCGTGATTGAGGCTCTGCTGCCTGGAGACGACGCCGGCAATGCCGTAGTTGATGGCGCGGGAGACGGAGAAGAATCCGCGGCTGCCCTCGGGGGCGAAGCGGGCGTATTTGCGCAACTCGTGGATCTGCTCGGGACGCTCGATCATGGGCACGTCAATGATGTCGGGGCCGCACTCGGCGCCTTTGAGGACGTTTTCGCGGCGCACGTCGGGAATGCGAAGCATGGTCAACATGCCGGTGCCGGCGGCCATGCGGCAAAGATCGGCGGCCTCGGCGAAGGTGATGTGGCCGTGCTCCATCTCGATCCAAATAGCTTTGTAGCCGAGGTGGGCGCAGATTTCTAAAAATATTGGATCGTAGAAATAGACGGCCGCGCCGAAGATGGTTTTACCGTCGTTATCGCGGACAGCTTGCTGTAAACGATTCATTGATTATCTCCCAGTGAAACAGCAGTGGATTGCTTGCGGAATGCAAGCCAGCCCCAGAGCGTGTTGTTAGTTGAGGTGCCGGCCGGCGCGGGGAATAGCGCCGCGTAGAGCAGGCCGACGGCCAGCAGCAGCAGATTGCCGATGGCGCCGATGGCGTACTCGCTCCACGGATAGTTGTAGTTGTGGAGGTTGAGAATTTTTCCGCCGCCGAGCGTTAGCGTGGCGTAGGCGGTGAAGAGCAGATTGACGACGATGCCGGCGATGGCCGCCCCGCGCCCGGCGCGACGAGAGAGAAAAGCGAGCAGGAAGAGTCCCGCCAAGCCGCCGGCGACGATGGCGGTGGCGGTGTAATACATGGCCAGCGCCGAACCGTGCGTGTTAGAAAGTATCAGCGCCACGCCGATAGCCAAAAAGCCGCAGAGCACGATGGAGATTTTGCCGAAGCGCAGCCGCTGGCCGTCGTTATGTTTGGGAAAGAAGTAGGCGTAGAAATCCTCCACCAGAATCAGGCCGAGGCAATTGAGATCGGAGGCGAGCATGGACATGGCCGCGCCGAACAAGGCGGCGAGAAAAAGTCCGCCGACGCCGATCGGCATTTGCGAAACCATGTAGTAGGGAAAAACCTGATCGGGGCGTGTGATGGCGGCCGGCAGCACTTGTCCGCTGAGCTGGTAGAAGGCCCAGAGCAGCGAGCCGATGAGCATGAAAGCCACCCAGACGGGCAGGCAGAGCGAGGCGCCCATGATGATGCCGTGCAGCGCGGAGATGTCGGACTTAGCGGCGAGATAGCGCTGCACGACGGTCTGATCGGCCGTGTATTTTTGCAGGTAAAAGAAGAAGCCGTAGATGGCCAGGGTCCAGAAGGTGGGTTTGGCCAGATCGAAGCTCATGCTGCCGAGGCTGGTTTTGTGATGGACGGCGATCAGGTGAAGCATGGCGCCGGGGCCGGCCGGGGAAGCGAAGAGCAGAAGAAGAAGCGTAACGCCGACGCCGGTCCACAACAGCATGCCCTGCGCCACATCGGTCCAGATGACGGCTTTGAGGCCGCCGACAAAAGTGTAGAAGATGGTGATGACGCCGAGGCCGACAAGCAGCATGGTGATCGACCAGCCGGTGAAGCCGGCGACGGAGAGAGCGAGCAGGTAGAAGACGAAACCCATTTTGGCGAAGTGACCGGCGGCGAAGGCGAAGGAGGAGTACATGCGAACGCCCGCGCCGAAGCGCTTGCCGAAGTATTCGTAAACCGACATGGAAACGACGTGGCGGAAGAAAGGCACCACGATCGGCCCTAGCGCGGCAATGACGGCGATAAAGAGGAGGCCGGGAACGATGAGGTTCCAGTTGCCGGCGTAGGCCGCGCCGGGATAGGCGATAAAGGTTACGCTGGTGATGATGGTGGCCAGAAGCGACATGCCGGCGGCCCATCCGGGGATGGAGCGGCCAGCGACGAAGTAGGAGTCGGTGGTTTTTTGCTTGCCGGAAAAGTGCAGACCGATGCCGACCAGGGTCAGCAGGTAAGCGGCGATGACGATGAGATCGACGAGATGCATTTTTTAGCGAACGCCTCCCGCGGCAGCAGCGGCCAGATCGCGCTTGCCCTCGGCCATGTTTACGGCCAGCTTCATGGCGGCCTTCATGTTAGTGGGATTGGCCTGATTGCGTCCGGCAATGTCGAAGGCGGTACCGTGATCGACCGAGGTGCGGATGATGGGCAGGCCGAGCGAGACGTTGACGCCGCTTTCGAAGCCGATGACCTTCATGGGAATGTGTCCCTGGTCGTGGTACATGGCGACGACCAAATCGAATTCGCCGCGCAGAGCGCGGACAAAGACAGTGTCGGGCGAAAGCGGTCCGGAGCAGTCGATGCCCTGCGCGCGGGCTTCTTCGACGGCGGGAGCGATGACTTCGGCGTCCTGGCTGCCGAAGAGTCCATGCTCGCCGGCGTGGGGATTGAGGCCGCAGACGGCGATGCGTGGCGCGCGGCGGCGCATCCACAGCAGCGCGTCATTGCCCAGTTGGATGGTGCGCAGGATGCGCGCGCGATCGAGGTGGCAGGCCTGTTCGAGAGGAATGTGCGTGGTGACGTGCACGGTGGCGAGCTTGTCGGAGTAGAGCAACATGCGCGACTCGGCGGCGTGGGTGAGCTCGGCGATGTATTCGGTGTGGCCGGAGAAGGCACGGCCGGAGAGGGTGACGGCCTCTTTGTTGAGCGGGGCGGTGGCCATGGCGTCGGCTTCGCCGCTCATGCAGAGTTCGACGGCGCGGCGGACGTAGCTGATGGCGGCCACTCCATACTCGGCGCGAATCTGCCCGAAGGCAACCTGATGGTCGGCGGCCAGAGCGCCGGTTTCAATCACGGTGCAAGGCAGCGTGGCGGGATCGATGCCGGTGATGCGGCTGGCGGCGGCGAGCGCGGCATGGTCGGCAATCAGCAGCCAGTTGGCGAGCGCGGCCGTGTCTTTGTCGGCGAGAGCCTTGAGAGCTATTTCGGCGCCGACGCCGGCCGGATCTCCGGCGGTAATGGCTATGCGGACAGGCTTGTTCATAGAGAACCTCGAAATGCGGCAAGAATATCGTTGAAGGCCGAGGGCGCGCCAAAGCCGCCCGACTTGGTGACGACGGCGCAGCCATCGGCGGAGCCGCCGGCGACAATTCCCCAGGGAATGCCGGGCGCGACTTCGCCCCGAAGAATAAAGGAGTGGGCTTGGAGCGCGCGAACCGCCAGCAGCGCGGTATCTCCGCCGGTGAGGATGAGCGCTTGCGGCGTCTGCGTTTCAAAAGCGCGACGGATGAGCGCTCTGTCGCGCTGCGTCCAGACCTGCAGAACACTCAGCCCGTCGAAAGCTTCGCGGTCGAGCTTCGAAAGCTGAAGCAGGGTGACCGGGTGGTCCGATCCGACCACGAGCAGCACGCGCTCGGCGGTGGGCATCGGAGCGGCTGGCGCGGCTGACGCGGCTGGCGCGCGGAGGTTTGCGATCGCCTGCGCCAAGCCGGCCGATCCTGCATACAAAAGCCCAGGAATCTTTTCCGCGACGCGAACCAAATCGTCAAGCTCGTTTTGCGTCGTGGCGCCGCAAAGCAGTACGGTAGCGCCGTCTTCAATTGCCTGCGCGATTTTTTCGTGATGATCGAGACGGGCGATGCGAGAGCGGATTTCTGACGGGAAAAGGTGGGCCAGATTAATGAGCTTGTGCTGCCCGGCCACGTCTTCAATTTCCAAAATGCCGTTGCACACGGTGCGCCCCGCGGCCGGAAAGGCGGGAGCAAGAAGAATGGCGCGAGTGCCTAACGCGCTTTGGGCGGCAAGCAACTCGGCAGCGAGGGGGCCGCGAGCAACGGAATCCACTTTTTTGAAAATTAACGTGTCGGGCGTCAGATCGAGCCCCGCCGCGGCGCGCGAANNGCGAAACCACCTCGGCCGCCTCTTGATCAGGAAGGGCGCGCGATGCGGTGTTAAAGGATTGCACCGGTTCGCGAGCGGAGAACCGGGCCTCGGCGTCAAACCAGATGCGGACTTGCTGGCCGGTGCGCAAAAAGGCGGCGGCGGCATCGCAAGCGCCAGTCAGATCGTCGGCCAGAATACAGACACGATTCCAGTGCGACGAGCGGGGCTCGGGAGTGGCGCGGGTTGTACAGTGTTCTTTCACGTTGCCGGGACGAAACAACTTTATTTTCGAGAGTATACAATTATTTTCTATAAATCGGAAACATGATCTTAAAACCGGGGGATTATATTTGCTAATGCATTGATAATAAATGCATTAATTTTTGCGGAAATTCTTGTAAATCGTCCTCGACCTTCGGTTCTGTACCGGGGCGGCCGATTCGGCGATTCGTAACGTCGATCTGTTGCGCTACGAAAGAAAATTGCGCTGGCGGCTGCGGCTTGCCACGGAGACACTTCCGGGCCTTACGGAGATTTTTCGTAAGGCCCGGATGATTTTGCCTTTACTGGTTTTTGCAGCAAAGTTTATTGCAACTTGAGCTGCGTGGTTGCGCCGGTGTATTCCACGCTTTTGAATAAGGCCGCCGTGAAGGGAAAACCGGCGGGTTTTGTTTTGGAGACCAGCACGATTTGGAAGGTGCGATGGAGCAACATGCCCGCGTAGCTGCCACTGCGTTCGCCGATGGAGAGCGTGCCGGTTTTGTCATCCCAGCGGATGGGAATCTGCGAGAAAGCGCCTTTCTCATAGTCGTAGGTGGTGCCCTGATCCTCATAGAGGGTGAAAGCGCCGTCGGCACCGGCATAGACGTAGAGCGTGATGGGATCGTTGGGCTTTTCGCCGATGTACTGC
>PMHC01000154.1 GCA_003156495.1 Acidobacteriaceae bacterium | reverse complement strand
TTGGTGTGCGCCAGCTCGTCGACGATTACCGTATGCGGATGGCGAACCAGAATCGCATCCAGATCCATTTCGTGCAGGTTAACGCCGCGATAGGGAATGATTCGCTCCGGAATGATCTCCAGGTCGCGGATGCNNTGCGCGCCTCGGTATCCTTGCGGCCGTGCGAGTCCACCAGGCCGACCACGATATCGACGTTCTGCTGATGCTTGAGCAGATAGGCGTCGCTGAGCATGTGATAGGTTTTGCCCACGCCGGGCGCCGCGCCGATGTAGATGCGCAGTTTGGCGAGTTCCGATTTCTTTTCGAGCTTGATTTCGGCCATGGCTTAACCTACCTCGACGGGATGCCGGACTTGTTCCACCACCGCCACCGGTAGCGTAAAGCGGAAGGTTGAACCGTGGCTCAGACGGCTTTCGACGGCGACCTGACCGCCCAGTGACTCCACCAGCCGCCGGACCAGAGACAGGCCCAGCCCCGAACCGTGTTCGGAGAAGGTGGCGAAGCGGTCGAAGATCGAACCCAACCGCTCGGCCTCGATTCCACGTCCCGTGTCGCGCACGCTGAACTGGACGTAATCCTTGATTTCCTCGGCCGCCAGCAGAATTTCGCCTTCCTCCGGCGTATAGCGCAAGGCATTCGTCAGCAGGTTGTCGAGAATCGATCGCAGCGCCCGTCGGTCGGCGTTGACGGCGGCCAGATCGGCATAAGCGCTCACCTCCAGCCGGATGTGTTTTTCCGCCGCTTCGTCATAATAGCGGTCGTGCGCCTCGTTCAGCATCTGCGCCGGCAGCAGCCGCTCGATCTTCAGCGCGCGCTTGCCCGAGTCGATCTCCGCCACTTCGATCAGGTCGCCCATCAGGTCGTCGAGCTTTTCCGCCTCGCTGCCGGCCTCGGCCACCAGTTCGTTTTGCAGCGGCCGCATCTCGCCGCCGAAGCCCTGCGCCAGCGCGTAAAGCCCGCGCCGCAACTGCAGCAGCGGGTCGCGCAGTTTGCGGCTGGCAACGGCGATGAACTGCGTTTTAAAGCGGTCGGTGTCTTGCAGGCTGGTCACGTCTTCCAACGTCGTTACCGCGCCCAGCAAGCGGCCCTCGGCGTCGCGCATCGGCGTGGTGCGCAGCCGGTAGCTCCGCTCCAGTTTGCCGATCCGCATCGGCAGCATCGACGCTTCGCCCTCGCTGGCGACCGCCTTTTGCATGGAAACCGCGTCGCTGATGGCGTTCAGAATCTTTTCTCCGCCCGGCGTGTTGGTCAACGCCATGCGGTCGCCGGCGGCCTCGCCCAGCAATTCGGAGGCTGCCTGGTTCAGCTTCAGAACATGTCCCTTGCTATCGGTGACGATGATTGGCTCGAAGATCGACTGCAAGACCGCGTCGGAAAGCTGGAACTCCATCTGCCGGCGTCCGGCCTCGGTCTCGCGCAACTCGCGCAACCGCACCGCGATCCGGCTCAACTCTCCGGCGATCACGCCGAAGCCGTCGTGGCTGCTCCACTCCACGCGATGCTCCAGGTTGCCCTGGGCGATGCGGTGGGCGTCGCGCGCTACCATACGGATCGGTCGCAACACAAAATAAATCGTTCCCGCCGCGACCAGCACCGCGATCGCGCTCAGCAGGTAAGCCAGGCGTAGCTGCCCCGATGCGGCCAGCGCTTTATGCGCCGCCGTTGCTAGCCAAACGGTTAGGCCTACGAGGAGCGCACAGCCGAGAATGAGCCGCTGAGTCAGATTGAGCACTGTTTATATCCGCGTCGCAGAATAATGACACTCCCATTCTCGCGGATACGGTCGCTAGATGCAAAGTCCGTGTGTCACTTCTTTGAAATTGCGCTCAGGGAATCTGGCAAACCGCCAGCGATTGATTGTGCCAGCGGCAGGCCAGACCCGCTGGTTGAGGATAGGAAACCAGCGCCCAATCGACGCCATAAACGGCCTTCAAACGCTTGAAATCGGCCAGCCGGAAGTTTCGCCAGCCCTGTTCGGCCCCCACCTGATTGGCCCAGCTCGGGCCCAGCTCGGGAACCAGCGTTACCACTGCCGCGTCTTTCACCGCGTCGGCCATCTGGCTGCGCTCGGCCAGCGCGCGAAAGCTGTGGAAGTCCTCGCCGGAGGCTTCCATGTAGTGTGGGTCGAGTGCGAAGTAGGCCTCGGCCGGCGTGTGTCCTCGAATCCAGTCAAAGGCCTGCAACCACTCGTTGGCTGGCTGTTGCCCAGGCAATTCCAAGTGCCGGCTGCCGCTGAACTCCGCGCACTGCCCGGCGTACATGCCGGCGTTGATCGCCAACAGAAACGCGGTCCAGCGCCATACACTACGCCGTAACACGAATTTGCCCAACAGGCAGCCGGCGACGAGCATCATCAGAAAGTAGACAATGTGCAGATAGCGCATCGGCTGCAGCGGCGTTAGCCGCACCAGGGCAGGTGAGCAGAGCATCGCCATGGCCAGCAGTTGATGAAAAACACCGTAGCAAAATACCGCGGCCGCAAAATGCGCCAGCAGTGGATTGCCGCGCTTGCGCGCCGCGCGCCAAATCCATCCGAAAAAAAACAGCGGCGCCAGTGCACCCAGCCACTCGTACCATTTCCACTTGAACAGGTAGTAATAGGTGCGCGTATCCAAAGCCTTGCGCCAACTGGGGTCGGCGGGCTCGAAGACCCAGCCTAGCGGCACCACTGCGGCCAGCGAATTCCGCCAGCGGCGGGCCATGTCGCGAATTGCGGCGCGAATTGCGGCGCAAACCTCCTCCCGCATCGCCAGCGCGAGAAAAATACAAAATGAGATTCCCATTGCCGCCATCAGTGGATGAAACAGGAATGCCAGCAGCAGCAGCACCGCCGCGGTCCAGCGCTTTTGGTCCAGAAGCTGCCCGACTGCCAGCAAGATCAGTGCCGTGGCCAGCGTGCGCGGGTGTAAATGCTGATCGACCATGTAGAGCGCGGTGCCCGAGACCGGCAGCGTAAACATGGCCGCCACCGTCGCCACGCTGGCCCAGCGCGCATCTTCGTCGGTAAAAATCCGGTCGGCGATTCGCTTAACCGCCCACAGAATCAAAAATAGTGAAAGCAGTTGCCAGAGCAGCTCGGCCCAGGCCAGCGGCATCCGCGTCCAGCGGACAAAGCCCGCCATCCAGCCGTCGAAGACCGTCGCCTGCATCTGCAATCGAAAAAAATTCGCGTCGTGCGGAAACAGCGCCGGATTCAAATCGGCCTTGACGGCGGTAAGATAAATCCCGTCATCTTCCAGCCCAGGGTGATACCCCATGACGAGAAAGCCCAGCGCGGTGAACAACAGCAGACCGGCGATGGTAAAAAAGCGGTGCTGGCGTGGTTGCGGAGCGGTCTGATTTTCCGGGGTTGTTTCCTCTTCCGCAACTGCGAGCATTACACCGTCTCCGCTCTCTATCGTTGTGGCAAACCAGACAGGGCAGTCGATTTGTCGCAAAGTTCTATTTTAGGGGACGCAATAAAGTGGCTCGAAGCGTTACAGAGCGGGCAAAAATAATCGCAACAGCAAAAAGGCCGTCACGCCGGCAAAAAACACCAGCGCCATGCCGATGCCCGGCTCGCGATTGACCTCGGGCACCAGATCCGTCGCAGCCACATAGAGCGCCACGCCGGCCGAGACCGGCAATCCGTAAGGTACCCATCCGGGAACGAGCTGGATCACCAGCACGCCGGCAATCGTGGCCCCGGCCAGCGTCACCGCCGAAGAAAAGGCCGAAGCCCGGCTCCGTCCGCTGGCCAGCATCACGCTCGCCATGGTGAAGCCCTCCGGTGCTTTGTGCAGCAGAATCGCCAAAAAAATAAGCCAGCCCAGCCGGCTTGAAAGCGCGAAGCCCGAGCCGATCGCCACGCCGTCGAAGAGCGCATGCGCGCTCAGCCCGCCCAGCACCGACAAGCTTGTGTGCGACGAGACGAACTCGCCCTGATGCGTCTCTTCTCCGTAGTGAAAGTGCGCGTTGATGGTGTGTTCCAGCAGATGGATGACGCAGTAGCCGGCCATGATCAGCGCCGGACCGATGGTGGCATTCAGCCGCAGACTCTCCGGCACCATCTCGACGACGGCCGTGGCCATCAAAAATCCCGCGCCCAGCGCGACAAAGTAGCGCAGATAGCGCTCCACGCCGCGCGCGCGCACCAGTACCGCGCCGCCGACCACATCGGCCAGCGCGGCAATTACGCCAAGAGTGAGTGAGATTTTCAGCATCGGATTCGTCGAGCCAGTTTATACGGAAAACGGTCCTGCGGCATAAAGCCACCACCCGCATTCCTCGACTTTAGCTTGGGTCGGAATTTTGAATCAACTAGAGCTAGCTTGCCAGCCGCAGACAGATCGCGCCGGTTTCCAGCACATCTGTTTGCGGCTCCGGCCGGGAAGCGCCAAAGCGATTCTATTTCGATGATACAGGAATAGAAACCCAGCGGCCGCAACTCTGGCGCACTGTCCACTGTCTATTGCTTATTGCTCACTGTCTACTGTTCACTGCGCTTCAGCGCGTGCTTCAGCACAATCTCCAGCGCGGCCTTCAGATCCGCGTATTCGATGGCCGTGAGCGTGCCGGCCAGCTTTTCGCTTTCCAGCGCAAAAAGTTCGTCTTTAAGCGCGCTCAGCAGAATGAAATTTTGGACCCCGGACAGAGTGGTGGCGGGCGCGGCGTTCGCGCTGCTGGTTGGGACGGCCGACGGCTTACGCAACAGAAATGCCGCCGCGGCTGCTAGCAGCAACAACAGTCCGCCCAGAATCCACCACTTGTACTTCGAGAGCGGATCGGGCGTGTTGATCGGCGCGCCGATGCCGCCGCCGGGCTGCGCGCCTGCCTGCTGGTCGGCTTGCGCCTCGCGCGCAAACGAGCCCGAGCCGGAGACGGTGAATTCGATCGTCTTGCCCGGCGCGGCGTTGCGGCTTAAATAAGTCTGCACGCCCGGATCTTGCGGCGAAAGCTCAAAACCCGATCCGCTGCCGCCCGTGAATGCTATCGATTTCGGCAGCACGATCCATGTGGTGTTGGCCGGTAGCACGATTTCGGAGTGGAAGCTGTATTTTCCGCCGTCGTAGGGCAACTGGTACTGGATCTGGAAGAGCGTTCCTTTGCCGTCTTCGTCGGGCTGGATGGGAAAGTTGAAAAAGTAGTGGCCCTTGGCTCCGGCCGCGTCGAGCCTGACCGTCGTCGGCAGGTTGCTTGTTCCCGGCCGTTGCGCCGAAGCCTCGCTCATCGCGGCATCGGCGGGCACAATCACCTCAGAGCTGCGCGGGCTCCACTGCGTGCGCGTCGGCGCGCTTGCATTGTGCACCGAGTAGCGCTCCACTACGCGCAATTTTCCGTTGTCGGTTTCCATGCCGATCACGTGCTCGTCAACCGTAACGCCCTCGACCTTCGCCGCTACGTCGTAGACCGCGATTACTGGCGCGCTGCCGCTTTGCGGCGCGGAGACGAAGTAGCCCACCCCCTGATGCGTGGCGCGAATCAGATAGGGAACGCTGCCCGGTGCGTTGAGCCGGTAATGTCCGCGCGCGTCGGTCGTCGCGCTCAATATCTCTTTCATGCCCGACATCGGCTCGATCAGCGTGACCGCGTCGCCGGCCGCTGGCTTGCCTGTGGTCTTGTCGGTCACCGTCCCGGTGATCGTGGCGGCATGCGCCAGCAGGGCTGTTAGCAGAAGGCAAAATGTAAGAGCGCTTGCGGCGATTCGTATCGGCTTCATTTCGTGTCCTTCATTCAGCAATGAAGATGCACTTCAATTCTCAAACAATTCCTCGTGCGTCCCGGTCCGCTCAAGGCAAACCCGTTTTTCCGTGGCCGCATAAATCAGCACCCAGTCAGGCTCAACGTGCGCGTCTCTGTACCCGGCCCAATCATGTTTCAACGGATGATCTTTGTAATGCGGCGGCAAATCTTTTCCGGCAAGCAACAACTCAATCAGCTTTTTTAGCTTTTCCATTGCCTTCCCGCGCTTCTGCAGACGTTTTATATCGCGCTGAAATTGGCTGGAGTAGCTCGGCGTCCGCATCAGATCCCCAGTTTTTTGAAAAGCTCTGCCGCGTTTTTCGCGCGGTGCACTTCTATTCCCTGAGCGCTCTTGCGCATGGTTTCTCTCGTGAGTCGATTCGGTTTCAAGTCGAATGGCAGGGCTTTTTCATTGGCGACTTTGGTCAGCACAATGCGCATGAGGTCGGAAACCGTGAGGCCCATGCCTTCAAGAACCGTCACGGCCTTTTCCTTGACCTCGGCGTTGATTCTGGAGCGGACGACTGCGTTTGTTGCCATGGATTGATTGTAGCCCAATTGAGCTACAATCAATCGGCCAAATTATGCCTGCCGCAACCGCTCGATCTCCACCGCCAGTTCCGTCATTTCCCGCTCCAGCCGCCCGCGCTGCGCCGCGAAATCCGCTTCCGGGTACTTGCCAGCACGGAATTCGAATTCCAGGTCGCGCAGATTTTCGCCGAGTTGTTCTTTGCGCTCCAACAGATAATCCAGCCGCGTTTTTTCTCGCAGGTCGTTCGCCTCTTTGCCCGGCCAGAAGGTGTAGAGCACAAGCGCGAACAACAGCATCAGGCCGGCGATCAAACCAACTGTATTCGTCATCGCAAGCCTCCTTGGTCGCTGCTTTCGTGGTTGAGTTCCTCTTCGGAGGCGGCAGTAACGACGCTCGCGATCTGCGATTGATTCGGAACGAGCGCGATCAGCGCGCCCAGGGCCATCACCGCCATACCGAACCAGATCCAGCCCACCAGCGGATTCAGAAACACTTTAATGATCGGCCGGCCGGTGTCGGGATTCGCGCCTTCGTAGACCGCGTACAGATCCCACTCGAGTGTGGAATGGATGGCGACCATCGTCTGCGGCTGGCCGCTGGCCAGATAGAAGCGCTTCTCCGGTGTCATCTGCAGCAGCGGCTTACCGTTCCGGTACACGTTCAGCACTGCGTACTCTGAGTTGTAGTTCAGATTCGAGTCTTCGGTGAATCCGTCGCAGACCAGCGTGTAGGGGCCGATCGCGATCCGGTCGTGTAGCGCCAGTTCGCGCTCTTCGCTGCGATTGAAGGCCGCGCCCGCCAGCCCCACAATCGCCAGCGCCACGCCGATGTGCACGATGTAGCCGCCGTAGCGGCGCGTGTTGCGGCGCGTCAGCAGCCAAAGTCCGGTAAAAAGATTGCTGCGTTCTTTGCGCGCGAGTACACGGGCGCCGCGCCAAAACTCTCCCGCTATGCCGGTGAGCAGCGCCGCCGCCAGGGCAAAGGCCACCAGCGCGTAAAAGCTGCCGGAATCGAAGCCGTCGCTCTTCCAGGGATTGGCGCCCAGCGCGATGCTGACGATCGCGGCTACGACCATTGCTACGGCTGGCAAAATAAAATTTTTCCTGACCGCGCCGAGCGAATGCGCGCGCCAGGGCAGCAGCGGTCCCACGCCGGCCAAAAACAGCAGGAAGAGCCCGATCGGCACCTCCACGCTGTTATAAAACCGCGGGCCGACGGTGATCTTCGCGCCTTCGGTGTACTCCGAAATCACCGGGAAAAGCGTTCCCCATAAAATCACGAAGCAGGCCGTCATCAGCACCCAATTGCTGAACAAAAAACTCGATTCGCGGCTGGCCATCGATTCCAAATGATGCTCGCTCTTGAGCTGGCCGCGCTGGTAAATGTAGGTGAAGATGCAGACCGCCAGCACGATCCCCATGAAGACCGTAAACCATGTTCCCAGCGGCGAGGCCGCAAAGGCGTGCACTGAGCTGACCAATCCGCCGCGCGTCAAAAGCGTGCCCAGCAGCGTGAGCAGGAATGTGGAGAAGATCAGCCACACATTCCAGCTCTTCATCATGCCTCTGCGCTCCTGCATCGTCACCGAATGCAGAAAGGCCGTGCCCGTCAGCCACGGCATCACGCTTGAATTCTCCACCGGGTCCCAGCTCCAATAGCCGCCCCAGCCCAGCACCGCGTAGGCCCAGTGCATCCCGAGAAAAATTCCGGCGGTGAGAAAAAGCCATGTAACCAGCGTCCATGAGCGCGTGATCTTGATCCATCTTTCGCCGGGATCGCGCATCATCAGCGCGCCCAGTGCGAAGGCGAAGGGAATCGAGAAGCCCACGTAGCCCAGATAGAGCAGCGGCGGATGGATCACCATTTCCGGATACTGGAGCAGGGGATTGAGGCCGTTGCCGTCGTCGGGAATCGCGCCCGAAACCAGCGCGAAGGGCGGCGCGGCAAAGTTCAGCACGGCGAGAAAAAACGCTTGTACCCCAGCTAGAATCGTTCCCGCATAGGCGTAAAGCCTGGCGTCGCTCTTGCGCCGCAGCCGCAGAATCAGTCCGTAAATTCCCAGCAGCCAGGCCCACAGCAGCAGCGAGCCCTCCTGGCCGCTCCACAGCGCGGCAAACTTATATGCCCCAGGCAGTGCGCGGTTGGAATGCTCAAGAATGTAGGCGATCGAAAAATCGTTGGCGAAGACCGCCCACAACAGCGCGGCTGCCGAGGCCGTTACGGCGGCAAAGCCCGCGATTCCTGCTCTGCGCGCGCTTTCGGCCAGCCGCTCGGGCGAGATGCGCGCCGGCCGGCCTGTGGCCAGCAGCGTTAGCGCCAGCCCACCTGCCAGCAGGTTATAGGCGGCCAGAGCAAGTGCGATCAGAAGGGAGAAACTGCCAAAGGCGGCCATTCACGCTCCAGAATGATTCTTGCACGCATGGTAGGGAAATGGTGGGGAAGTTGAGCTCTCCCCGGTCCAGATCATATTTGTCCATCATAGAACGAACAGGATCACGCACGAGACGGAAAGATGTCGTCCGGAAAGATCTCGCATCGCTCACGCGCATGGCTCAGGCTGCCGCGTCATGATCGTGTCGCAGCATTTCTTCGGCCAGCGCCAGCACGCGCTCCGCCTTCAGCGGAGTTGGCGCAAAAACGACGCGCAGTCCGGCGTACTCTGCGGCGCTTTCATCCTCCGTTCCGAGAACGAGAATCGGCGTCAGGGGCAGCCGCGCGCGCAGCTCGGCCACAAAGTCCGCTCCGTCAAATCCTGGCCTGTGCTGGCCGGCGATGACCAACCCCAGCGTGCTGGCAAAATCGGGTTCTTCGATCAGGCAAAAAGCCTCGGCCGCGTCAGCCGCGCGACGCACATCGGCAAAGCGTCGCCGCAAAAGCGACACCATACAGGATGCATGAAGGGAATCGTCGTCTACCAGAAGAATGGTTGCCATGCGCACCGGCCACTGCGGCGCTCTCTAATCAACGCGCCAATCAATTGCCTAGAGCATTTTTACCAGAACTCAAGATCGCCGAGTTGACCTAGAACATCAGTGAGCGGCAACCTTCAGCACCATTCGGCACTCTACAGAATTGGTAAAAATGCTCCAACTATGCATCTAGATGGCTTCGCGGCCGCATCGGTTGCCCGCGCCCCAAAAATCCCTGCGCGCTAGCTTGAAAAAATCTCTTTCTCGCGCAGATCCTTGATCGTATCCCGCAGCTTGGCTGCTTTTTCGAACTCGAATTTTTTCGCCGCCTCGCGCATCTCGCCTTCCAGCTTGGCCACGTAGCTTTCGAGCTCTTCCTGACTCTTGAACTCAGGCGCGTTTTCTATCGCTTCTTCGGCCACATCGCCGTACTCAGCCTGCAGAATGTGCGCCAGCCCCATCTCCACTTTGCTGATGATCGACTGCGGCGTAATCCCGTGTTCTTCGTTGTAGGCGCGCTGAATCGCTCGCCGGCGGTCGGTCTCGCCAATCGCGTTGCGCATCGAGTCCGTCATCCGGTCGGCGTACAAAATCGCCTTGCCCTTCACGTGTCGCGCAGCACGGCCCATCGTCTGGATCAGCGAACCGGTCGAGCGCAAAAAACCCTCTTTATCCGCATCCAAAATCGCCACCAGCGAAACCTCGGGCAAATCCAGCCCTTCGCGCAGCAGGTTGATGCCGATCAGCGCGTCGTATTCGCCCTTGCGCAGCTCGGCCAGCAGCTTGATCCGCTCCAGCGTTTCGATCTCCGAATGCATGTAGCGGCAGCGCACGCCCACCTCGGTGTAGTAGCCCGCCAGATCTTCTGACATGCGCTTGGTCAGCGTCGTTACCAGCACCCGCTCGTTGCGCTTGGCCCGTTCGCGAATTTCGCCCAGCAGATCGTCGATCTGACCCTTCACCGGGCGTATCTCCACTTCCGGGTCGATCAGCCCCGTAGGCCGGATCACCTGCTCGACCACTACTCCAGCCGCTTGCGTCAGCTCGTACGGTCCCGGCGTTGCCGATACGTAAATCGCCTGATTCACACGCCGTTCGAACTCGTCGAAAGTCAGCGGACGGTTATCCATCGCCGAAGGCAGACGGAAGCCGTACTCTACAAGCGTCTGTTTGCGGCTTCGGTCGCCATGCCACATGCCGCGTATCTGCGGCACCGTCGCGTGGCTCTCGTCGATAAACAGCAGAAAGTCTTTCGGAAAATAATCGAGCAGCGTCGGCGGCGCTTCGCCCGGCAGCCGACCTGAAAAATGCCGCGAGTAGTTCTCGATCCCGTGGCAGTACCCCATCGACTTAATCATCTCCAGGTCGAATCTCGTGCGCTGGTTCAGCCGCTGCGCTTCCACCATTCGACCTTCGGACTCCAGTTGCCCTATCCTTTCGTTCAGCTCGGCCACAATCGAATCGACTGCCTCGGTCTTCCGCTCCGGCTGCACCACGTAGTGGCTCTTCGGATAAATCGGCAGCCGAACGTACGTTTGCTTCACGTCGCCAAAGAGCGGATCGATCTGCGAGAGCGTTTCGATCTCGTCGCCGAACATCTCGATGCGGTAGGCGTTCTCGTCATACGTCGGGAAGATCTCGATCACGTCGCCGCGCACGCGAAATGTGCCGCGCCGAAAGTCCGTATCGTTGCGCTCGTACAAAATCTCCACCAGCCGCCGCGTAATGTCTTTGCGGCTAATCTGCTGGCCCTTTTCTAACAAGAGCAACATGCCGTAGTAGGCGTCCGGATCGCCCAATCCGTAAATGCAGCTTACCGAGCTGACGATGATTGCATCCCGCCGCTCGAAGAGCGAACGCGTCGCCGACAGACGCAGCTTGTCCAGCTCCTCGTTGATCGTCGCTTCTTTTTCGATGTACAGATCGGCCGCCGGGCTGTAAGCCTCCGGCTGGTAATAGTCGT
>PMHC01000257.1 GCA_003156495.1 Acidobacteriaceae bacterium | reverse complement strand
TGCTAACCTTCGATCTTCCACAACCATGTTTTTCCGCAGCCTGTTTAGCCCCTGAGGGACGATTTTCCTCTCTATACCATCAGGCGATTTGCTCTAGGTCAGGCCATTCGGCGCGCGGCTTTTTCTGCCGCCGTTACGCCCGTTCGATCTTGAACGCGACGGCGATCGCGGAAGGCTTTTCGGCGGGCATTTTTACTTTCAGCGCGTCGGCCTCCTGCTTCCAATCGAGCGTGCCGCCGTATCCCAAAAGCTGAACGCGGAGAATGCGGCCGGGCTCCTGTTGGCTGTTTAACCCCAGCGCGTGAATGGCGGCTTCTTTCTCCGGCCAGCCCATTACGAAGGCGTAGAGCGTCGATCCCTTGGTGGTGAAGCGCACGTCGTCGGCGGTGAAATCGCCGCGCTTATCCTCGTTGAATCCGCCGGATTTGATCTCGGTCTTGGTCGATGGCCCCTCGCCGTAGATCGTCCATGGCCGTGTGGCGTGGATGCCCTCGCTGTTGATCGCCATCCATTCCGTAATATCGTCGAGAATCGCCAACTCCTCCCAGTCAAGCGCGCCGGAGTTGGGCAGCGGCAGGTTCAGCAGCAGATTGCCGTTCTTGCTGACGATGTCAACCAGCATGTCGATGACTTTTTTGGCGGTTTTGTACTTTTGGCCGCGATTGTAATGCCATTGGCCGATGCAGGTGTCGGTCTGCCAGGGCATGCATGAAATGCCGCTGGCGACGCCGCGTTCGTGATCCAGAACGCAGGTGCCGATGGCGCAGTCGGAGTCGAGCTTGCTGTTGTAAACCGCCTCGACGCGGCCGCCGTGCGCCCGCGCGCTCACGTTGTATAGCCGGGCCACGACCTTCAACCCGTAATCCTCAAAGGGCAGGTGCCCGTCGGTGTAGAGCAGGTCGGGCTCGTAGTTTTCAATCAGGTCGGTCATGCGGTCAAGGTAATGCCGCTTCCACGAATCGGGAATGCCGTCGTCGTTCCAATCGAGATTCTCGCCGAAGCGTGCGCTGTCGGCGTCGTGGTAGAGGTCGGCAAATTGCGGATTGGCGCCGTCGTAGCTGATGCCGGCCAGCGGACCGGTCTTGTCGGCGCCATGGCTCACCGCCCACCACTTGTAGCTGATCCAGAGATGCTCGCTGACGCCGAAGCGCAGGCCCGCCTTGCGCGCCGCCTCGCGCCAAATGCCGACAACATCCTTCTTCGGTCCCATCTGGACTGAATTCCAGCGCGTGTGCTTTGAGTTCCACAGATCGAAGTTGTCGTGGTGCACGCCCATCGAGACGAAGTATTTGGCCCCGGCGCGCTTGTAACGCGCCATCAACTCTTCCGGTTCCCACTTCTCCGCTTTCCAAAGATTCACCAGATCTTTGTAGCCGACCTTGCTCGGATGGCCGTAGGTCTGCGTGTGGTAGTTGTACTGCTCTGTGCCCTGGATGTACATGTTCCGCGCATACCAGTCGCCGGCCTCAATCGCCGATTGCGGACCCCAGTGCGCCCAGATGCCGAATTTGGCATCGCGGAACCAGTCGGGCACCCGGTAGCCGCCTAACGACTCGCGCGTGGGCGCAAACGGCGCGGCGGCGGATAACTGCGCGGGCGCAAGTTTTGAAAGAGCCAGAGCGGAGCATGTTCCGCCCATCCATTCAAGTAAGGTTCGGCGATTGAGGTTCATGACTGATGCTCTCCTTTTAGCGCATTCTCACTGTTGATGCAGAACGGTTTTGAAAGGGCACGGCTTTACTCGCCGCGGCGAGTTTAGCCCCTGAGGAAAGGCTCGTTCCCCTCTATCATTCCTGAAAATTCTCTAGGAATGAGCGGCCATTGCCTGCTGCAGTTGCGTTTCCGCCTCGGCGCTCCAGTAGCCGCAATCGAGCGCGAAAAAAACCGTGGTGTAGGGAATCGTCATTTCGGTCTTGATGATGAGCACGCGGAAAAGCTGCGCCGTCTCGTCGAGTTTGGCGATGATCTGCTCGTGCGGCAGCGTGGTCTTGTTCGCGGAGCGCAGAAGCGCGGCTAACTGCTCGCGGTAGCGCGTAACGCCGGGCGCATGCTCTTCCCGGACGAACTCCAGTTCGCGGTCGAGATAAATATTGGCGCGGAGATGTTTTGAAGCCGCTACGGCGTCAAGCACCGTGCGCGCGACCTCGATCTGGCCGGCGTCGGCGACCACGGTTTCAATCCCCGGCCGCGATTGCGCCGGGTAGGCCGCGTCGGCGATGACGATCCAGTTGCGGTGGCCGTAAAGCGGCAGCAGTGTGTTAAGTTCGTCTTCCCAGTCGGGATGCGTTAGCCTTGGTTTGTCGCCCATGATTTTGTCTTTTCGCCTTTCGCGTCATTGTAATTCCTCGTCCATGCCGTCGGCGATCTTGCCTGTCGGGGCTGTTGTTTTCTCCGCGAAAGTCGCGCTCCGGCGCAAATTCGTATACTTCAAATAGCGCTGGAGTACATTGAAGTTTGAGGCAGATTATTCATTCCCCTCATCACGTTGCCGCTTCGGTGGCTGAATGGAAGCCTTCGGTAAGTCCTTGGCTGGGTGCCTCGTCGGTGATGCTGGCAACCTTCATGGTGGTGCTCGATTCGTCGATCGCCAACGTGGCGTTGCCGCATATTGCCGGCAACCTGTCGGCCTCTACCGACGAGTCAACCTGGGTTCTGACCAGCTACCTGGTGGCCAATGCGATTATGCTGCCGGCCTCGGGCTGGATCGCACGCCGCATCGGCCGCAAGCGGCTGCTGATTCTCTCCATCCTCGCCTTTACCGTGGCCTCCATTCTTTGCGGCATTTCGCTCAGCATGCCCATGCTCATCGTGGCGCGGATTCTGCAAGGCGTCGGCGGCGGCGGAATGCAGCCCTTGGCGCAGGCGATCATGCTCGAAAGTTTTCCGCCACGGCAGCAGGGCAAGGCGATGGCGCTCTTCGGTATGGGCACGGTGGTCGCGCCGGTGATCGGGCCCACGCTGGGCGGCTGGATTACCGATAGCTACTCCTGGCGCTGGATTTTCTATATCAATCTGCCAGTGGGCTTGCTGGCGCTTTACATGGTGAATCGGAATGTCGAGGATCCGCCCTATCTGCGGCACAAGTCGAAAATCCCGATCGACTATCTGGGCTTCGGGCTGATGGCGCTGTGGCTGGGATCGATGCAACTGGTGCTCGACAAAGGCCAGGAGGCCGATTGGTTCGGAGCGAGCTGGATTTGCTGGCTCACGGCTCTTTCCGTTGTCATGTTTTTGGCTTTTGTGGCGCGCGAGTTGATGAGCCATGACCCGATTGTGCATCTGCGCATACTGGCCAACCGCAACTTCCGCACCGGCGTGCTGATTACCGGAATGTTCGGTCTGCTGCTCTACGGCGTCACGGCCTTTTTGCCGCTGTTTTTGCAAACGCTGCTCGGTTACTCCGCGATGGACAGTGGCCTGGCGGTCAGTCCACGCGGCCTGGGCGCGATGCTGGCGATGCTGGTGGTGGGCATGCTCGTCAATCGCTTCGACAACCGCATTTTGCTCGCGTTTGGCTTGGGCGTTTTCGGCGTGACCTCGCTGGTTTTTAGCCACATCAATCTTGGCATTTCCATGAGCGCGGTGGCGCTGCCGAATTTTTTGAACGGCTTTGGCGGCGGCTTTGTTTTTGTGCCGCTGACGACGCTGGCCATGGGACGGCTGCGCAAGCAGGAAGTCGGCAACGCCGCCGGCATCTACAACCTAGTGCGGAATATCGGCGGCAGCATCGGAATCGCGGCGCTGACGGCCTCGCAGATCCGCGGCGCGCAGATTCACCAGAGCTATCTGGGCGCGAATCTTACGCCCGGCGGCGCCGTGTCTACCTCCGTGTTGCAAGGCCTGACGGCAAAATTCGCCATCGGCGGCTCGAATGCCGTTCTGGCGCAGCGCGAAGCGATGGGGACAATGTACAACAACATGCAGCGGCAGGCCTCGGTCCTCGCCTATGCGGACAACTTCCGCCTGCTGTGGTATCTCTCGCTGCTCTGCATTCTTTTGATTCTGCTCTTCGCTCGTCCCCGGCCGGTGGCCGAAAGCGAAAGCGCGCCGCCGAAGCAGTAAGAAGTGTCAGGGCACGACTTCAGTTGTCAAGTCTCCAGACATGCTT
>PMHC01000197.1 GCA_003156495.1 Acidobacteriaceae bacterium | reverse complement strand
CGAGCCCACCGGCAACCTCGACACCAAAACCGGCAACGAAATCATGGCCCTCTTCGACCAGCTCCACGAGCGCGGCAACACCATCGTCCTGGTCACCCACGAACCCGACATTGCCCAGTTCGCCCATCGCATCGTACATATCCGCGACGGACAGATCTTCTCCGACGAAGCCTCCGCGCGCGCCACACAGTAGTTTTCCACACTCTCGCACGATTTTTTTTGCGGCAACGCCCGGATTGGTATTGACAGTCGTAGGATGTTAAGAACAAGATTTCCACAGAGCGTTCGACAAACGGCGGCTGACGATCAGGATGCCCACCGAGCGAACGTTGCGGCGACCTTCCCGGCTTTTCTCTTTCCCCTTTTCTCCCGCTCGACGGACTGCCTTTTCGCTACGCTGTAATCACGTACTCGCCGCGCCGTCGATTGACATCAGCTTTTGCAGGACGATATCGCAGATGAATGCGACCGGGGATTTTTGCCTCTCGGCCGTATATGCCGTGTGTCGCTCGCGCCGCACGCATCCATTTTTTGCGGCGTGAATGAAAAACATTAGCAACAATTTCATCGGGCCCCGCTTTTTCTGTACGATTTGCCCACCTATGCGTCAAAGATTGCGGAGGAGCACGATGGTCGTCAGCTCGCAGTGGAACGAAAACAGGTTCATCGGAATCTCTATTGGCGTCAGTAACATCGAGCGCTATTTCCCTAAAAACGTCACCGAGATCGAATTGCAGATCGATCACCTGCGCATTGCCTGCAACCTCAATCCTCATTTCTGGCAGGACCGGCCAGAGATTCACGATCCCAGGCTTTGCGCCTGGTTGGAATCGAAGGACCGCGGTGGCAAGGCGCGCCGCGAACCGTTCTTGCTGGCCATGATTCCGGCGGGAAAAAATTCTTTCGTCCTCAGCCCGATCACCGTCGCGCGCGCTACCGCTAAACCGCCGCGCGCCGTCAAATCGCCTGCGGCAAAACGCCTCGTAATCGGACCTTCACTGCAACCGCAACCGTTGGCCGGCGCCGCCGCCTGATCGCTTTACGGCTGCCGCCTCGTCCAACAAGCTGTTAAATTTCGAAAAACGCGATTTTAGTTGTTCTGAAGTTTGCATCTAAACAGAGTTGCCATTCTAAGCGAAATCCGCCGCGGCGGGCAGTCGAAGAACCTGCGGCGGTTCTTCTTGCGGACTTTGGATTCACCACAATAAGGTTTTGAGGACACTGCAATGAAAACGGATACGGCACTCAATAAGCTGGAGACGCGCGCGGCCGAGGCGCTAAAAACGCTGTTGGGCCAAGTCTCCGCCATTAAGCTCACGGAGCTAACCCACCAGGCGTCGGCCGCCGGCCATGGGACGGAACTCCTCGCCCAGGTCGATGTCTACGGCCACAACCATACGCTGACCTGCGAAATCGAATCCGATGTCGCGCCGGAGCACCTGCGCCAGAGTTTGCGCGGCCTGCGCGACGGCGACGCCACGCCGCTTGTCATCGCGCAGCATCTCTCGCCCGAGGCGCAAGCCGTCTGCAAACAGAACCATGCCGGCTTTCTCGATCTCGAAGGCAACGCCCGCCTTACGCTGGGCGAACTCTTCATCGGCACGCAGCAACACCGGCCAACTGCGCCAGCGCGCAACGACGCCTGATCCAGGCTCAGATTTCCAGGGGCTCAGATCTCCAGAATCACCGGCACGATCATCGGCCGCCGACCTGTACTCTTCTGAATCAGCCGCTTCAGGTCCACGCGCACACGCTCGTTGACCAGACCGTAATCCGACTTCTGCTCCTGATTCAGCCCGGCGAGCGTATTCAGCACCGTCTCGCGCGCCTCTTCGGTAATGTCGGCGCCGCCAAAGCCGCGCATCAACACCTCCGGCTCACGCTCCACCTTGCCGGTCCGCTTGTTGAGCGCCAGCACAGCCAGCACCACGCCGTCTTCTGAAAGAATGCGCCGGTCGCGAATCACCAGATCCTCGACCACGTCGATCGACGAGCCGGAGTCGATCAGCACCCGGCCGGCTTTCACCTTATCGCGCTTCCGTGCATCGTCGCCCGACAGCTCCAGCACATCGCCGTCCTCAATGATGATCGTGTGCTCCACCGCGCCGGTCTCCATCGCCAGTTGCGCGTGCCGCCGCAAATAGCGGTAGTCGCCGTGCACCGGAATAAAGAACTTTGGCCGCACCAGATTAATCAGCAGCCGCATCTCCTCCTGGCTGCCGTGGCCGCTGACGTGAATCACGCCGTGCTGCCCGTCGTCGTAAATCACGTTGGCTTCGCGCCGGCTCAGGTGATCGATCACCCGGTAGATGCCCTTTTCGTTGCCGGGAATAATGCGCGAACTCAGCACCACCGTGTCGCCTGGATCGATGTGCGCGTGCTTGTGGTTATCCACCGCCGCGCGGCTCAGCGCGCTCAGCGGCTCGCCCTGCGTGCCTGAGATCAGCAACATCATCTGCTCCGGCGGATAGTCGTTGATCTGCCCCGGATTCACGATCAAACCCGTCGGCACTTCGAGATAGCCCAAATCCTGCGCAATCTCGGTCGAGTCCATCATCGAGCGGCCAATCACCGCCACCTTGCGCCCGTGCTTACGCGCCAATTCCATGGCGATGCGGATGCGATAGACCGACGATGAAAAGCAACTGAAGAACAGCTTCTTGGGGGCCTGCGCAAAAACCTCGTCCAGCCGCGGAATCACCGCCCGCTCGCCGGGCGTATAGCCGGGCCGTTCCACATTGGTCGAGTCCTGCAGCAGCGCCAGCACGCCCCGTTTGCCGTACTCGGCAAAGGTGTGCAGGTCGAAGGCCTTATCGTCCAACGGCGCCAGATCGATCTTGAAGTCGCCGGTGTGAATAATCACTCCGGCAGGCGTATCGATGGCCAGCGCGATGCTGTCGGCCATTGAGTGCGTCACGTGAATCGGTTCGATCGTGAACGGCCCCAGATGAAATTTTTCCTTGGGCCGGATCTCGATCAGCTCGGTATCGTCCAGCAGCCCATGCTCGTCCAGCTTGCCCTCAACATAGGCCAGCGTGAACTCGGAGGCATAGACCGGCACCTTAAGCTCATTCAAAATCCACGGCAGTGCGCCGATGTGATCCTCGTGGCCGTGCGTGAGAATAATGCCGCGCACGTGCTGCTTGTTCTCCACCAGATAGGTGATGTCGGGCACCACAACGTCAACGCCGAGCAGCTCCGACTCGGGAAACATCAGGCCGGCGTCGATAACGATAATGTCGTCTCCCCAGCGTACTGCCAGGCAATTCATTCCAAACTCGCCCAGCCCACCTAGGGGTATAATTTGCAGTTTTTGGGTTCTCATACGTTCATTTCGATGCTATCACCGCTTGCCATGCGCGAATGGGACGCTGTCGCTGAACTTTTAGCCGCCTGCATGCCTCTGCCGCGCGGAAGAAATATTCTATTGAGAGGGATTTTTCGACTTTAGCGATGGAAAATGAACTGGAAATGCGGCCCGGCGCTGCGCGTTCCACGTGGCCAAGGGTACTTTGGAATCTTTTGCGCCCGCATACGCTGACGGCCTCGTTTATTCCCGTCCTCGTCGGCAGCGCGCTGGCCTGGCGATCGACCGGCCACCTGCGCATTCCGCTGCTGGTGGCAATGTTGATCGCCTCCACGCTGATTCAGGCCGCCACCAACACCTTCAACGAATACTTTGACTATCTTCGCGGCCTTGATACGGCCGACTCGGTGGGCATCGCCGGCGCCATCACGCAAGATGGCATCAAGCCCAAAACTATTCTGCGGATCGCCCTGGCGGCCCTGGCACTGGCCACGCTGCTTGGCCTCTACATCTGCGCCAGCAGCAGTTGGTGGCTGGCGTTGATCGGCGCCGTCTCCATGCTGGTCGGCTTCTTTTATACGGGCGGCCCGCATCCGATTGCCGCCACTCCCTTCGGTGAAATTTTCGCCGGCGGCTTCATGGGCAGCGGCATCATTCTCCTCGCCTGCTTCATTCAGCAACGATTCGTCACCCTCCATGACCTGCTTGCCTCCATCCCCTCGGCCATTTTGATCGGCGCCATTCTTACCGCCAATAACATTCGCGACCTCAATGGCGACAAGCAGAACGGCCGGCGCACGCTGGCCATCCTGCTCGGCCATCGCAAGGCCGTGTGCTTGCTTGCCGCGTGCATGATCGCGGCCAATCTCTGGATCGTGGCGCTGGTCGCCTTCCATCAATTGCCGACGCTAACATTGCTAGTTTTAGGCAGCCTGTGGCCGGCAGCAGCCGCGATCCGCATCTTTCTCGCCGGTCGTACTCCAATGCAAATGATGCCGGCCATGCTGCGCGTGGCGCAAACCAACACGATCTTCGGAGTTCTTCTGCTGATCGGCTTGTTATAGATCGGCTCGACAAAGCCAGACGTATACACTTTAATGTTCCTGCAGGATGCGTACATGACAAACCCCTTTGACCAAGACCGTTTCTGGATGACCCGCGCCCTCGATCTGGCGCGCCGCGGCATCGGCGTCACCTCGCCCAACCCCGCCGTCGGTTGCGTTCTGGTTGACCACGCTGGCCAGTTTATCGGCGAAGGCTGGCACGAGTACGCCCTCAAGGACCACGCCGAGATCGCCGCCCTCAAAGAAGCGCGGCAGCACGCCGCCGACCGCCTGCGCGGCGGTACCGCCTATGTTTCTCTCGAGCCTTGTTGCACCACCGGCCGCACCGGCCCTTGCACGCAGGCGCTCATCGAAGCCGGTCTGGCCCGCGTCGTCGCCGCCACCGTCGATCCCAACCCCGCCGTCGCCGGCAAGGGTTTGGCCGCGCTGCGCGAGGCCGGCATGGAGACCGCCGTCGGCCCCTGCCAGGCCGAAGCACGCCGTCTCAACGAAGGCTTTGCCCGCTGGATTCAGCATCGCCGCCCCTTCGTCCTGATGAAGGTCGCCATGACGCTCGACGCGCGCATCGCCCCGCCCCCCGGCCACCAGATGCCCCACGCTCCTTACTGGATCACCAGCGAAGAGGCCCGCGCCGCCGTGCAGCCCCTGCGCTGGGCCGCCGACGCCGCCATGGTCGGCATTGACACCGTGCTCGCCGACGATCCCTGGCTCACCGACCGCAGCGGATTGCGCCGCCGGCGTCCGCTACTGCGCTGCGTCCTCGATTCGGCCCTGCGCATGCCCCTCGATTGCAAATTGGTCGCGACCGCCGCCAACGATGTTGTCGTCTTTACCGTCTCCGCCGACGCGGCCCGAGCCGAGGCGTTGCGCGGTGACGGCGTGCGCGTCGAAATTCTGCCCGCCGAGGCCGGCCGCGTCCCGCTCGAAAAGGTTCTCGACAAGCTCGGCGAAGAGGGCGTGCTGACCCTTCTGACCGAAACCGGCACGCGGTTGAACACCGCCTTTTTGGCCGCCGACCTGGTCGACCGTCTGCACCTGTTCGTCTCGCCGCAGATCATGGGCTCCGACGCCGTACCAGCCTTTCGCGGCATGAGCCAATTCGTCCACATGGCCGAGGTCGAGGTCGAGCGTTACGGAAACGACCTAGGGCTCAGCTCGCTTTTGCGCGATCCCTGGCCGAAAGACAGTGAACAGTAAACAGTGGACAGTGAACAGGATTTCTTGAACCCCGCCGCCTCACCTTCGCATCTTTAAATGTGGCGGCCCTCCCCTTGGCGCCGCCGCTGCTCGAAGAAATTTATAGGTGAACCGGATGATTGCTTCCCCGGCCGTCACGGCCGTTGTCTCTCTCGTCGGTATGGCCGCAGTGCTCGCCTGGCGCGTACGCGAAGGCCAAACCCCCGTCACCCTCAAAAAAATAGTGATGCCGCCGGCGGGCATGGCTACCGGGCTTTCCATGTTTCTGATTCCGGCCTTCCGCATTCCCCTGACCTGGGGAATGGCAGCCTTTGCCGTCGGCGCGATCGCTTTGGCCTATCCGCTGCTGGTCACCTCGGACCTGCACCGACAAAATGGCGTCATCATGATGAAGCGTTCGAGCGCCTTCTTCTCGGTTGTCGTTGTGCTGGCCGTGGTGCGCTACTTAGCACGCGATTACTTCGACCGCTTTCTCTCGCTCGAGCAGACTGGCGCGCTTTTTTATCTGCTGGCCTTCGGCATGATTCTGCGCTGGCGCTTGAAACTTCTGCGCGCCTATCGCACCCTCACCGCCGACGCGGCGCTAGCTCTCCCGACCCTCTCCGAAGCCGAAGAGTCCCAAGCCGGCGATTAGCCCAGCTCCTCCTGTCCACTGTCCACTAAAATAGATTCATGTTCACTGGCATTATTGAGCAAACCGGAACGCTGGTCGGCCTAGCCGACCGCGGCGGCGTGCGGCGCATTACGATCGAAGCTCCCGGCGTAGCCTCGCGGCTGCGCGAAGGCGATTCGCTGGGCGTCTCCGGTGTCTGCCTTACGGCGCTCGACCCCGACCCAAAATTTTTCCACGCCGATCTGGCCCAGGAAACCCTCGATCGCACCTCGCTCGGCGTACTGGCCAAAGGCGCCAAGGTTAATCTCGAACTGCCCACCGCCGCCGGCAGCCCGCTGGGCGGTCACGTTGTGCAGGGGCACGTGGACGGAACCGGCATGTTAACCGCGCTCGATCCCGTCATCCCCGAATCGAGTCCCGAGTTCAATCGCGAAACTACCGACTGGACCCTCAAAGTTCGCGTACCCGAAAATGTACGGCAATGGATGGTGCACAAAGGCTCGGTGGCCGTCGAAGGCATCAGCCTGACCATCGCCGCCTTTGACGGCGCGGAAATCTCAATTGCCATTCTGCCGCTCACCTACTGGCGCACCAATCTGCACACCCTGCGGCACGGCTCGCCGGTCAACATCGAAGCCGACGTGCTGGTCAAGCTGGCCGCCATGCAGATGCAGGCCGAGCGCAACAAGCAGATGGACCTGAGCGCCTCCTGGCTGGTAGCCAACGGTTATTAAGCCGCTGCAACGGCAGCAGAAATCCGCTAAGTCGTTCCCAGTTAGCGCATTACATAATCCATGCTAAAATTGACCAGTCAGATTGACTGGTCAATTTTTATGCAGACAATCCAAGCCTCCGAAGCCAAAACGCACTTTCTTCGCATCCTCGACGATGTCGAGCGCGGAGAAAGCGTCGTAATCACCCGCCACGGCAAGCCCATCGCGCAGATCAGCCCTCAGATCGACATCGACCGCGAAAAAGTGCGGCAGGCCATGCGGGAGATGCACGCATTGCGGCAGAAAATTGGCAAGTTGTCGCTCGAAGAAATTCTCTCCGCCCGCGACGAAGGACGCGCCTGATGCCCTTTGTGCTCGATGCGTCTATCTCGGCCACATGGGCTCTGGCCGACGAATCATCTCCGCTCGCCGAGACTGCGGAAAAACAACTCCGAGATGATTTTGCTTTGGTTCCCCGCATCTGGTGGTATGAGATTCGCAACCTTCTCATCATCAATGAAAGACGTCAGCGTCTCACTATCGACGGCAGCGCGGCATTTCTACGGCTGCTGTCCGCTTATCCCATTCGCGTAGAGCAAACCGAGGATGAGTTGAACATCCTCCAGCTTGCGCGGCGGTATCGATTGTCGTTTTACGACGCGGCGTACCTGGCGCTAGCGCTGCGCAAACAGCTTCCGTTGGCCACGCTCGATAAAGCACTTGAAGCGGCCGCCATCGCCGCCGGCGTCGCCATTCTCGCGTAAAACCAAACGCCGCAGATCGGCCTATTGCCCCGACCGGCGCGGCAGAATCTCCGGCGGGGCCACCTCGACCCAATGGCCGCGCTTGGCGCCGGAGCGGCATTCAGCCCACAGCGTGTAGATTTCGCGTCGCGGCACCATCGTCGCGTCCACCAGCACCGCGCCGCCCGCGTCCTCGGCCTCCACCGTAAATCCCCACAACACCGACTCCGGAAACGATTGCTTCACCGCCAACTGTTCAGCGCGCTCATTCGACGAGCTCCGGAACATCTCGTTCGGTTCCACCAGCAGCACCTTGGGCCCGATCCGCTCAAAGCGCACAATCGCACCCTCTGAAACCTGCCCGCGGTCCAGTCCCAGGTCGTTCGACCCCGTTCCCCAGGGCAGCGAGTGCATATAAAGCAGGTCTTTGCTCAACTCCGGGATCTCCAAATAGAGCTTTCCGCTCTTCGAATCCCAATCCAGCGGCAGCATCCCCCCCATCCGCGTCATGCCCACAGTCTTCGCAGCAATCGTAG
>PMHC01000133.1:5071-5351 GCA_003156495.1 Acidobacteriaceae bacterium | reverse complement strand
TGATCGGCTCGGCGTAGTTCTGTTCTACCTGCGCGTAGACGTCGGTAAAGGACTTGAGGCTATCGCGAAGCTGGCTCTCGTCCTGCGTGGACTGCGCGCCCACGCGACGCTCGATGACCGTACCGGCCAAGGCGCAGATGGTAAAGAAAAGGATGACGGAGAAAAGTGCGCGGCGTGCGCGAGGCGTCATAGACAGGCGAAACCTCCCAACGGCGCTAGCCAGGATGTCATCTGGCGGAGCATTTCGCATCCTATAGGCATCGGGCGATTGCCGCCCGAT
>PMHC01000133.1:0-5050 GCA_003156495.1 Acidobacteriaceae bacterium | reverse complement strand
GAAGCCGATAGCGGCGGAAGGGAAGCGGCAAAGACTCTGTCGGCTGTTTTTCCTTTTCTGCTCCCCTGGGATTTACAATGGCGTCTATGTGACAGGCGGAGAAAATCTTCAGCGGAATCTGCCTGGCCGGTTGCCGACCTATGACTCGAAATCTCTTTCGCACTCTTGCGGCGTTCACCATGGGCGCCATGCTTTTACCGGGCTTCGGCCGGGCGCAAAGCCAGCTCAACGAACTGTCGAGCCCTTACGGGGGAACGACGGTCGAAGACATCATCGCCCNNCCGCCGCGCCCGAGAGCCCCTATGGCGGCACCACGGTCGAAGACATCATCGCCCGGGTGAACGATCAGATCATCACCCAGTCGGACTATAACCGCGCCCTGACAGAACTCGACCAGGAGGGACGGCAGCGCGGCATGAGCCGGCAGCAACTTGCCGCGGGGCACAAAGAGCTGCTGCGCAACCTGATCGATCAGCAACTGTGGCTGTCGAAGGGCAAAGAGCTGAACGTCACCGGCGAAACGGAGCTGGTGAAGCGGCTTAACGAGCTCCGCAAGCAGTACAACTTGGAGTCGATGGACGATCTGGAGAAGGCCGCCAAGGATCAGGGCGTCTCCTATGAGGACTTCAAGGCCAATATCCGCAATCAGATTGTTACCCAGCAGGTGATGCGGCAAGAGGTTGGCGAGCGGCTGCAAATGACGCCGGGCGAGGTGGAACGCTACTACCAGGCGCACAAGCGGGATTATGCGCAGCCGGAGAGCATACGGTTAAGCGAGATTTTGGTCGCGGCCGATGCCAGCGATGCGGCGAAGGTGGCGGCGGCCAAGGCCAAGGCCGACGACGTGGAAGCGCGGATACATGCCGGCGGCGATTTTTCGCAATTGGCAAAGAGTTTCAGCGACGGCCCGACGGCGGCCCAGGGCGGCGATCTGGGCCAGTACAAGCGGGGCCAGTTGGGCAAGGTAATCGAGGACAAGGCCTTCGTCCTGAAGGCGGGCGAGTGCTCCGAACCGATTCTGACGCGGCAGGGCTACATCATTTTGAAGGCCGTGCAGCACACGACCGGCGGAGCGCGTCCATACAAGGAAGTTGAAGAGGATGTTGAGCAGGCATACTACATGAGCAAGATGGAGCCTGCCATCCGCGCGTATCTGAATAAGATGCGCGACGAGGCTTTTATCCAGGTCAAGGCGGGGTATTCTGATTCGGCCGCGACTTATGCCGAGTTGCATCCGAGCATCGCCTTCAGCGCCTACGTGCCGCCCTCGCCTAAGAAAAAGGCGAAGGTAGAGCGGACGCGCTTCCGCGAGAACACGCACAGCTTCCGGCAAAAATCGGGAGCGGTGGCATCGACTGAGCCGGCAGCTCCGACGCCCGCGCCTTCGGCTAAGAAGAGCAAGAAGGACAAAAATGCCGAGCTGGCGGCGGAGAAGCCGGGCAAGAAAGAAAAGATCCGCTATGGGCAGGCACCGCGCGCGACGCTGCCGACAGCGACGAGAGATTCTGGAACCGTGGATGCTGGCGCGGTGCCGGAAACAGCCGCCAACACCGAGCAGTTGGTCAATCCGTTGGAGCCGGCAGCTCCGACCAAGAAGACGCGGTTTAGCTCACGGGCACGCGAGACAAAGAAAACGACCAGCGCCAGCGAACAAGCTACCGCGCTAACGCAGGGTGCGCCGGATGCGGCCGAGGTCGCCGACCAGCAAACCCAATCTGCGCCACTGGGACTGGTGACGAACGAGGCGAATAAGAGCAAGAAGAAGGCTACTAACGCTACCGCCGAGAAGACCCGCATTTCGAAAAAGAAAAAGAATGTGGATGAGTCCGTGCCGAAGCCGGTGCCGATGCCGATGCCGATTCCGGCGGTGCCGGGCGCTCCCGCGCCGGCGCGCCAGCCCGAGGCTCCTGCGCCGCAGCCGACGTCTTCCTCGTCAACGCAGCAATAGTACGCAAGCGAATCGATCGTCGCGCGGGCCTGGGAGCCAATCCCAGGCCCGCCGTGTTTTTGGGCTTCGCCGCCCCGATGCGTTAATCTTCTCGGCAGGATGAAGGACATTTATATCAGCGATCTGATGGGCTTCGAAGAGGGCAAACCCTTCGACAGCTATTTCCTCGTGCTGACCAAACAGCAGCGGACCACGAAGAGCAACAAGCCTTACCTGAACCTGACGCTCGGCGACAAAACCGGGCAGATCGAGGGCCGGGTCTGGGATCTGGGCGATCCGCGCATCGCCAAAGATTTCGAGCGCGGCGAAATCGTCAAGGTGCGTGGCAGCGTTTCGCGCTATGAAGACCGCGCGCAGGTCAAGGTGGACCAGTTGCGCCAGGCGCAGCCGGGCGAGGCCGAAAAGCTCGACATGCTGCCGGCGACCAGCCATGACATCGGCGAGATGTGGCGTCTGCTAGAGGCCGCGGTTGCCAGCTTCACCAATCCCGATCTCAAACGATTGCTCCAGGCGCTGATGGCCGATCCGGCGATCGCGCAGGCCTATCGCGAAGCGCCGGCGGCCCGCCAACTGCATCATGCCTGGCTGGGCGGGCTGCTTGAGCATGTGGTGAGCCTGCTGGGACTGGCCGATCGCGTGGCGGCGCACTATCCCATGCTCGACCGCGACCTGCTTTTGACCGGCGTAATTCTGCACGATCTGGGCAAGATTCGCGAGCTGGCCTGGGAGACGGGCTTCGAGTACACGATCGAGGGCTCGCTGCTCGGCCACATCCAGATCGGCACCGAGATCGTCGTAAAAACAATCGACGCGCTGCCGGGCTTTCCCGACCGGCTGCGGACTCTGGTCATCCACATGATTCTGGCCCACCACGGCAAGCTCGAATTCGGTTCGCCCAAGCTGCCGATGATTCCCGAGGCGCTGGTGCTGAATTTCGTCGATGATCTGGACGCGAAGATGCAGGCCATGGCCACCGAATTCGAGAAATCGGCGCGCGAGGGCCGGGCGGCCGACGAGTTGACCGGACGGGTTTGGTCGCTCGATCAGCGGCAGTTGCTCAATACGCGGGCGTGGCTGAAAGGTGCATAAGAAGTTCATTCGAAGTTGGGGGAATAATTGAATTTCCCCGCTTCGGCAAAAGAGGTAGATAATGGACGCTCAAGACACATCTATTGCTTTTAAACTTTTTGGACATCGCAGTTTATTAAGTTGGCTTTTCGGTACATTTTTTTCGAATGCATCGAACACTAGCGGTGTTCTTGCAATTTTGCTCGTGGTCGCAGTCTTCTTTTTTTATTTCAAGAATGGAACCGTGCCTGATCCTCTACTAAACGTATTAATGATTATTGTTGGTTTCTATTTTGGCGGCGCACGCGCTGGCCGAGATCAACTAACAGGCCGCGAACTTCCTTAGATCGCATCGGCTTGTACTTGGCGTCTTTATTAGTAGTAGCGACTTTTTTGGCTATCGCCGAACTTCCTTCCGCGGTAGGCCTCCGGCGTCTCGATCCTGAATGCGGTCTGGCCGGCGAGTGCGAGCAGATCGTCGTCGCCGGTGACCAGTGTGTCGGCCCGACCGCTGTGCGCGAGATCGAGAAAGCACTGGTCTTTAGCGTCGCGGCAAAGAATGGGGCAGCGCGCCGTAATATTCTGAATCGCTTCGCAATTGGGAAGATAGAGGCCAAGCAGTTCCGTGCGACTGTTGTCTGAGAGCCGGAACTTGGAGTAGGCGAGCACGCGCGCCAACTCGATCAAGGTTTCGTGAGAGACGAGCGGCACGCAGCCGTCTTTCCAGTGCGCACGGAGCCACGCCAAGCGGCCGCGAGGAAAAAGAAGCGCGGCGATAACGACGTTCGTGTCGAATACAACGCGCGAAATGGGATGTGGCGTCATTCAGTCGAACGCGCCCAAGCAACGGCGTCTTTCACATCCTGCTCGGTAATTCCAAGTTTGGCAATGTGTTCCCAAATCTCCTCGAGGTGGCTGCGCTCGAAAGGCCGTAGCGTGATGGAGCTGCCGTCGGTGCTCACCTCAAAATATTCGACCCCAGGGAAGTTTTTGGCCACCGCCTTGGGCAGTGTGAGCTGGTTTTTGACGGTTAGTTTGGCGAGCATGAGATCCTCCTTGCCGGTAAGGAAGTAAGAATGTAAGCAAATCTTACTCCATTACTTTCTTACTCATCAAGCGGCAGAAAGGCTGTAAATAATTAAGCCTACTGTTTGCAATTGCTTACGGATATTAAGCGCTTTTATCGCTGGCGTAGAGAGAATTTGGGCGCTCCATCCTAACCGTGTTTTGCGGCTGGAGCGGGGTGGAGATACAACCATGCTCTACGATCGCGCAGCCATGCTCTACGATGAAAGGTATGAGCGCTTTGCTCGAAATCCGCGATCTGCACATCAGCTTTGGCGCCACCGAAGCCGTGCATGGCATCAGCCTCGACATCGACGAGGGCGAGGCGCTGGGTTTGGTCGGCGAATCGGGTTCGGGCAAAAGCGCCACCGCTCTGGCCACGATGGGCCTGCTGCCAACCACCGCGCGCACACAGGGCCAAATTCTGTGGCGCGGCGAGGAGCCTGCCGATCTGTTGCGTCTGTCGCCCTCCGGCCTGCGCCGCATTCGCGGCCGTCAAATCGCCATGGTCTTTCAGGAGCCGATGACGGCGCTCAATCCGGTCATCTCCATCGGTCGCCAGGTGGCCGAGTGCGCCGCAGCCCACGCCCCCGCGCTCACTCGCCGCGAGGCCAAACGCAAGGCCATCGCCGCGCTCGAGGCGGTCGCGATTCCAGAGGCCGCGCGCCGATACAACGACTATCCGCATCAGTTTTCAGGCGGGCAGCGGCAACGCATCCTCATCGCCATGGCGCTCATCAACCGGCCGCGGTTGCTGATCGCCGACGAGCCAACCACCGCTCTGGATGTCACCGTGCAGGCCCAAGTGCTTGAGCTGCTCAAGCAACTGCAACAGCAGCACGGGCTGGCTATGTTGTTCATCTCGCACGATCTTGCCGTGGTGGGCCAGGTGGCTGGCCGGGTAGCCGTCATGCGCGCCGGCCAAATCGTCGAGACGGGCCCCGCCGCGCGCCTGCTCACCGCGCCGGA
>PMHC01000287.1 GCA_003156495.1 Acidobacteriaceae bacterium | reverse complement strand
GAACCGAAAGCCGTGGTCTTTGAGACAGGAACCAACGTCTGGCACAACCTTGACGCCTGGCCGCCCAAAGCCGCCGCGCCCAAAACTCTCTACTTCCACGGCGGCGGCAAGCTCAGCTTCGATCCGCCCACCGAGGCTAAAAGCGTTAGCGAGTATCTTAGCGATCCCAACCATCCGGTGCCTTTTGTCGGTTACACCACCGATACCGTGCCGCAGCGCTACATGGTTGACGACCAACGTTTCGCCAGCTCACGGCCCGATGTGGTTACCTATGAGACCGAAACGCTCGAAGAGGATGTAACTATCGCCGGCCCCATCACGCCGCATCTGAAGATAGCCAGCTCCGGCACCGATTCGGATTTCGACGTAAAACTGATCGACGTTTATCCGGAGAACTATCCCGATCCCGATCCTTCGATGAACGGCAATAAGCACCAGCTCAGCGCGCCGCCCGTGCATATGGGCGGTTATCAACAGTTGCTGCGCGGCGAACCTTTCCGCGCCAAGTTCCGGAAAAGTTGGGAGAAGCCGGAGCCGCTGGTTCCGGGCCAGCAAACCTCCATCGACTTTACGATGCCCGACCTCTATCACACCTTCCGTCGCGGCCATCGCATCATGGTGCAGGTGCAGAGCTCCTGGTTCCCACTTACCGATCGCAACCCGCAGAGCTTTACCGACATCCCTTTCGCCAGGCCGGAGCAGTTCAAGAAAGCGACCGAGCAAATTTTCCACCAGAAAGACGCCGCTTCCGGCGTTGAGGTGCTGGTGCTGCCGTAGTCTTAACCGCAAGCGCCGCAGGGCGCTCGCAAGCAAGTGAGGCTTTTATGTCCGCGCGTAATTTCCCTTCGATTTTTCTCGCTTCCGCCGTAGCGGTCTTTCTTCTTGCGCCGTCGTTGCGCGCCGAGGAGGGCATGTGGACCTTCGACAATCCACCGCTCAAGCAATTGGCGGCCAAGTATGGCTTTGAACCTACGCAGCAGTGGCTCGATCATCTGCGCCTTTCCAGTGTGCGGCTGAACGATGGCGGCTCGGGCTCCTTTGTCAGCGTCGATGGTCTGTTGTTGACCAACCACCACGTGGCTCGCGGCCAGTTGCAAAAGAATTCGACCGCCGAGCACAACTACCTGCGCGACGGCTTCTACGCCAAAACTCTGGACGAGGAGATGAAATCTCCCGACCTGGAGGTGAACGTTCTTGTTGGCATGGAGAACGTGACGGCGCGCGTGCAGGGTGCGGCCAAAGGCATCGCCGATAACGCCAAAGCGCTCAAGGCGCGCTCGGCCGAGATCGCGGCTATCGCCAAAGAGAGCAAAGACAAAACCGGTCTGCGTTCCGATGTTGTGTCTCTTTACAATGGCGGCGAATACTGGCTCTACCAATACAAGGCCTACACCGACGTGCGTCTTGCCTTTGCGCCCGAGCAGCAGGCGGCCTTCTACGGCGGCGATCCGGATAACTTCACCTATCCGCGCTACGACCTCGATATGGCGATCTTTCGCGTCTACGAAAATGGCAAGCCGCTGCATACGGAAAACTTTTTGAAGTGGAGCGCCAAAGGCGCGGCGGCTGGCGAGTTGGTTTTCATCTCCGGTCATCCGGGTTCGACCGCGCGCCAGCAGACCGTGTCGCAACTACTTTTGGAGCGCGACGTGCGCGAACCGGCGGTCATCGAGTATCTGCAGCGGCGCATCGCCGTCGCGCAGGACTTCGCCAAGCAAGGCCCCGAACAGGCACGGCTGGTCGGTAGCACGATCTTCGGTTTGCAGAATAGTCTAAAGGTTTATCTAGGTCGTCGCGATGCGCTTTCAGATAAAGCTATCCTGGCGCAAAAACAGGCCGAGGAAAACGATCTACGCGCAAAAGTTGCCGCCAATCCCGAGTGGCAAAAAGAATACGGCGGCGCTTGGGATGCGATTGCCCACGCCGAAGATTTGGCTAAGCCTGAAATTCCAAGGCAGATTTTCCGGCGCGCCGATAGCCAATTGTTCTCGCTCGCGCAGTCGATTGTCGAGTACGTGGCTGAGGTTAATAAGCCCGACGGCGACCGTCTGCCGCAATTCCACGAGGCTGACTTGGAGTCGCTGCGCTTTCAATTGCTTTCTCCGGCGCATATCTATCCATCGACGGAAAAGCTCTTCATGAAGAATGCTCTGAATCTGGCGGCAACAAAGCTCGGTGCGGACGACGAGTGGGTGAAAGCCTTTCTGGCTGGCGGCGAGATTGACAAGACCGTCGACATGCTGGTGGATGGAACCAAGCTGGCCGACCCGGTCTTCCGCAAATCGCTGATCGAAGGCGGCGAGGCCGCCGTGGCCGCATCAAACGATCCGATGATCGTTGCCGCACGACGTGTCGATCCGATTACGCGCGCAACCTACATTCACATTCGCGACTCGGTTTCAAGCGTGCTCACTGCCGAGGGCGAGAAACTTGGCGCGTCGCGCTTCACGGTTTATGGAAAGAACACCTATCCCGATGCGACTTTTACGCTGCGGCTAAGTTATGGAACGGTTGTTGGCTTTCCCTATAACGGAACCGTCGCGCCGCCGGTGACCACCTTCTATGGTCTCTATGACCGCGCGGCCAGCTTCGGCAACCAGTCACCTTTCGATCTAACACCCAAGCAAACAGCCAATCGCGACAAGCTTGATCTATCGACTCCGCTTGATTTCGTTTCCACTGGCGACATCATCGGCGGCAACTCCGGCTCGCCCGTCGTTAACCGCGACGGCGAACTCGTGGGCCTGATCTTCGACGGCAACATCGAGTCCATGGCCGGTGATTTTGTCTATGACGGAACCAAGAACCGCGCCGTCGCCGTCCACTCGTCCGGCATGATCGAAGGCCTGCGCAAGCTCTACGGAGCCGGCGCCCTGGCCGATGAACTCGAAGGCAAAAAGTAACTCGACTGACTTGCCACTAACTCGAAGGGGAGCCGCGCAGGCTCCCCTTGCTCATTCCTCCAATCTGTGTGTAGGATCCCTCGCCGGATCGGCGGTCAGGGCGATTTCGCACCCATCGGAGGGCCGCCGGCAACTGGTCTTCAGTTCCGCTTCCCGCGCCCGCGCCGCAAATTGGGCGGACAGGTCGACTCCCGAATCACCAGTTCCGGCAGAATCGGCACCGTAGCCGGAAAAGTCGCCTGACCGCGAATCCGTTGCAGCAGAATGCGCGCGGCCACCATTCCCATGTGATACAGCGGTTGGCGAATGGTGGTCAGGCTCGGGTTGTGGTAGGCCGCGCTCTGGATATCGTCGAAGCCCACCACNNGCAACATCGAGTCGCTGGCCGGCGACTTCGTTTACGACGGTACAAGGAATCGCGCCGTTGCCGTGCACTCGGCCGGAATGATCGAAGGGGTGCGTAAACTCTATGGCGCCGACGCCTTGGCCGACGAACTCGAAGGCAAAAAGTAGTTCGAATTGATGAATCGGGGCGGGAGCCGCGCGCTCCCGCCTTTTTTGTGCGACTAGATCGTTGGGCGAATTCCTCTACATATCACTAATGGATTTCTTTACGCGCAGTTTTTGCAACGCCATTGACGAGGATCTGAGTGAGCTTTTCCGCATAGGATGGCTTTAGGCGGCAGCGCTGCACCATCAAAAGCATGTGGAGCGGACCATAAAGCGCATCGATAACCACATCCACATCGATTTGTGCAGGCAATTCTCCAGATTGCTGGAAGCGCCGCAATGTCTGCTGCAAAAGCTCGCGGCGTGGCTTTAGCCAATGTACGAGATAGGCTTCATGCAATTCCGGCACGACTTGAGCCGCTGCCAGCACGGCGGCCAGCAATTTGCCGTTTTGGCCGCTCATTACCTTAATGAATTGGCGCACATGAATAGAGATGAAATCCACGAGCGTGTCCGCCGGATAAATCTGCAGGTGGGGAGACAACGTGTCGATGAATGCATCGATGACGACCTGGACCTTATTGGGCCACCAGCGGTAGATGGTGGCTTTGCTGGTGCCGGCCCGCTGCGCGATCGCGTCGCAGGTAAGGTTGAGAAAGCCGCCTTCGATCAAAAGTTCGACGGCCGCTTGCTGAATGCGGGTCCGCGCGGCTTCGTCTCGCGGACGCCCGAGTTGTTTGGCGGAATTCGACATAGGTTCAATACGCATTTTCCTTGACATGGTAGGATAACATCTAGACAAACAAAACGAGACCGTTTCGTTTCTAATTTGGTCTCGGAGGTAAAAATTCCCCATGCGAATTGTCCGGCTGGCGCTTGCGCAGCCTTACACATTCATTGTCCTTGCTATTCTCATTTTGCTGGCGAGTCCGGTGGCGATTGATCGCATGCCGACTGATATTTTTCCAAATATCAACATCCCCGTGGTGGCTGTTGACTGGAGCTATACGGGATTAAGTCCGCAGGAATTTGAAGGGCGAATCGTATCGCTTTACGAACGCGGCTTGACGACGACGGTCAACGATATCGAGCACATTGAATCGCAGACGTTGAATGGAAAATCGGTCGTCAAGGTTTTTTTTCAACCGAGTGTGAACACCAATACGGCAATTGCGCAGGTGACGGCGCTCTCGCAGTCCGTTCTGAGCCAGATGCCCAAGGGCATTACGCCGCCGCTGATTATCAGCTACAGCGCTTCGACCGTTCCCATTTTGCAGCTTTCGCTCTCGAGCGATTCGCTCTCAGAGCAGGAACTGGCTGATTTGGGAATGAACAACATTCGCTCGCAGTTGGCGACAGTTGCGGGCGCGGCTGTTCCCTGGCCGTATGGCGGCAAAAATCCGCAGATTATGGTGGACCTGAATCCTGCGCTGATGCAGGCAAATTCTGTTTCGCCACAGAATGTACTGAGCGCACTGACCTCGCAAAGCCTTATTTTGCCGGCTGGAACCGCAAAGCTGGGCCAGTATGAATACAACGTGGACATGAACGGCAGCCCGCAAACCGTGGAGGAGATCGGCGATTTGCCGCTTAAAGCCGCGAACGGCACAACGCTCTACATGCACGACATTGGCAGTGTGCGCTCCGGATATGCGCCGCAAACCAGCATCGTTCGCCAAGACGGCAAGCGCAGCGCGTTGCTGATTGTGTATAAGGCGGGCAATGCTTCAACACTGGACGTTGTAAACGGCGTTAAGAATCTGCTGCCCACGATGTCGGCCACGCTGCCCAAATCGTTGAAAATTACTCCTCTTGCCGACCAATCGGTTTTTGTGCGCGGCGCGATCAGCGGCGTTATTCGCGAAGCACTGCTGGCTGCTCTGCTGACGGGAATCATGATTTTTGTTTTTCTGGGTAGTTGGCGCAGCACGTTGATTATCGCTATCTCGATCCCGCTTTCGATTCTTAGTTCGCTGCTGGTGCTGGCGTCGTTGCACGAAACCATCAACACCATGACGCTGGGCGGCCTTGCGCTGGCTGTGGGCATTCTTGTGGATGACTCGACCGTGGTCATCGAAAACATTGAGCGTTATCTCGAGCAGGACATGGCGCTCTACGACGCCATTCTGACGGGCGCTTCTGAAATCTCAGTTCCCGTGCTGGTTTCGACGCTGTGCATCTGTATTGTGTTTTTGCCGATGTTCTTCCTGTCCGGCGTACCGCGTTATCTGTTCGTACCGCTGGCCGAGTCCGTGGTTTTTGCAATGCTGGCTTCTTATGTGCTGTCGCTGACGCTGGTGCCCACGCTGGCTCAATATATTTTGAAAAAGCACAAAGACGAAGGCGAATTGGTTGTGCAAAAGCAAAACTTTCATCCCTTTCGCAGCTTTCAGGATGGTTTTGCACGGAGTTTTTCGCGGATGCGCGCTGGCTACTCGCATCTATTGGCGACGACGATCCAGTCCCGGCGCATCTTTCTGCCAGGGTTCCTGCTCTTTTTCTTGCTGTTGCTTTTACTGATTCCTTGGCTTGGACAAGACTTTTTCCCGAGCGTCGATGCCGGACAAATCAAGCTGCACATGCGCGCGCCAACCGGTATGCGCATTGAAGAAACAGCCAAGCTATGCGACGAGGTGGAACAACAAATTCGCCGGCAGATTCCGACTCATGACCTTAGTGGAATTCTGGACAATATCGGTTTGCCGATCAGTCCGGTCAACCTGACCTATAACAACTCGGCGCCTATCGGTAGCAGCGACGCCGACATTATGGTGAATTTAAACCCGCATCACAGGCCCACAGAACAGTATGTCGAGTCGCTCAGCCGCACTCTGCGCCAACAGTTTCCCGATGTGACATTTTCTTTTCTACCAGCCGATATGGTGAGCCAGATTTTGAATTTCGGTATGCCGGCTCCAATCGATATTCAGATTGCCGGCGCGAACGTGGAGGCGAATCGCTATTATGCCGACAGCCTGCTTGAAGAGATTCAGCATGTTCCTGGAGCCGCCGACGCGCGCATTCAGCAAGTTTTCAATCAACCCAAGCTGCACTTTCAAGTTGACCGTTCGAAGGCCGCGGAAAGCGGCTTTTCGCAGCAGGACATCGCCAACAATTTGTTGATATCGCTTAGCGGCAGTTTTCAAACGACGCCAACTTATTGGTTGAATCCAAAGAACGGCATCAATTACAACCTGGTTGTGCAAACGCCGCAATATCGCATTCAAAACGTGAACGATCTGCGTAACATCCCGATCAGCGGAGCGAGTGCGGCCGGCGGCGGCATTCTTGCCGATATGGCCACGATGCAGCGTTCCGATGAGATGGCCGTGGTTTCTCACTACAACGTGCAGCGCGTCGTGGATATCTATGTCGCGGCCCGAGGGCGCGACCTTGGCGCTGTCGGGCGCGATATTCAACGCATTCTCGATGCCAACAAAACCAAACTGCCTCAAGGAAGTCGTCTTCATGTTTACGGGCAATTGGCGACGATGAAAAGCGCCTACATCAACCTGATCGGCGGACTGGCCTTTTCGATTGTGTTGGTTTATTTGCTGATGGTCGTCAATTTTCAATCGTGGCTCGATCCGTTCATTATCATCACTGCTCTGCCGGCGGCGTTGGGCGGCTTGGTGCTATTCCTGTTCGTTACGCATACCACGCTGAGCGTACCGGCGTTGATGGGGGCCATCATGTGCATGGGCGTTGCCACCGCCAACAGTATTCTCGTTGTGGCCTTTGCCAGGGATAAGTTGAAGGAAACCGGCAGTTCGATCACCGCGGCTCTTGAGGCGGGCGCGACGCGCTTTCGTCCGGTGCTGATGACGGCTCTGGCCATGATTATCGGCATGGTGCCGATGGCCATGGGTCTCGGTGAGGGCGGCGAACAAAATGCGCCTTTAGGACGCGCCGTTATCGGTGGTCTGTTTGCCGCAACCATCGCCACTCTATTCTTTGTTCCCGGAGTTTTCAGCTTGCTGCATCGGAATGATCGCTCCGCAGCTTTGCACGAAGACTGAGGTTGAAGAGATTGTTTGAGGAGAAAAGAGAAAAATGTCTGATTTAAGCCCTGAACATCGTTCCAGCTCCGAATCCCGGGCGAAGCGCCTGATGGGCTTTGCCGTATGTGTCGTAGTTTGTTTGATGCTGCTGATTGGTTATGGACTTTATCTTCGCAATCATGATGCAGCCGTACTGGCGCGCGAGACCGAAGCGAATGCCGTTCTGCAAGTACGCACCATACAGCCCAAGCTGGGGTCGCCGTCAGAGGAACTGGTTTTGCCCGGTAATGTTGCAGCCTTCAACGACACGCCGATTTATGCGCGTACCGACGGTTATTTGAAGCGCTGGTATGTTGACATCGGTGCGCACGTCAAAACCGGGCAACTGCTCGCCGTAATCGAATCACCCGAGGTCGATCAACAACTGCGCCAGGCGCGCGCGCAACTGACGACGGCGCAAGCCGATAGCCGGCTGGCTAAAACCACGGCGGAGCGCTGGAAAAATCTGCGCAAAACCGATTCCGTGTCGCCGCAAGAAGCTGAAGAGAAGGCCGGTAACATGGAGTCGAAAGCCGCCGCCGAAGAGGCCGCGCACGCCAATGTGCGCCGGCTCGAACAGATGCAGGGATTCGAAAGAATCTATGCACCATTTAGTGGTGTAATCACGGCGCGCAATGTAGACATTGGCGATTTGATTAATGCGGGCAGCACGGGAACGGCGCGGGAGCTTTTCCATTTGGCGGCCGAGCAGCAGGTGCGCATCTACTTTCAGGTTCCGCAGATGAATGCTCATGCCGCGACTCCGGGAACCGCCGTGGAACTGGCGCTTCCTGAAGAGCCGGGAAAGATGATTCCGGCGCGCATAACGCGCACGGCCGATGCCATCGACCCGACAATGCGTACGCTGCGCGTAGAGGTAGATCTGCCTAATGAGGATGGAAAGTTTTCGCCGGGCGAGTACGTGCAGGTTCACGTGAAACTGCTATCGCCGTCGAATGTGTTGATCGTGCCGGTCAATAGCGTGATTTTCCGTTCGGAAGGCGCGTCGGTCGCCGTTGTCCATGGCGACCGCGTTGAGCTGCGGCCGATTACGGTTGGCAAAGACTTTGGCGATTCTCTGGAAGTTACTTCTGGCGTGAGTGCCGAGGATCGTCTCGTGATCAATCCACCCGATTCAATCCTCTCCGGGCAGAGGGTGCAACTTTCCCAGGCAGGTGCTTAGGAATGAAAAATTATTCCATCGCTCTTGCCACGCTTGCGGCTTTCTGTTCAGGATGCAAAGTGCAGCAACCCTATCATGTTCCGGCTGCCCCCGTGCCGCCTGCATATCAGGGCGCGGCGCCGGCGCAGACTGCTTCAGCGCCCGCTGCCGGATGGGCACAGGCCTCGCCCGCCGACGGTGAGATCAAAAGCAAGTGGTGGGAGATCTATCAGGATCCCGTACTGAATTCACTCGAAGAACGCATTGAGGTGGACAATCAATCGCTCAAAGCCGCGGCCGCGCGTTTTGACGAAGCGCGAGCTTTGGTGTTTGAAAGCCGCTCGCGGCGCATGCCATCGCTGGCAGGAGGCGGAGATGTCGGGCGCGNNGCGCGAACGTAAATCGATGAATCAAGGCGTTCCTCCGCCGGCAAGTGAATCGGACTTCAACGATTTCAATGTCGGAATCAGTGCTTCGTGGGAGCCGGATTTGTGGGGCCGAGTCCGTACGCAGGTTCAGGCATCCGTGCAACAGGCACAGGCCAATGCCGCGGATCTAGAAAATGTGCGGCTGAGTCTTCATGCCGAATTGGCCTCTGACTATCTGGCACTGCGCAGCCTCGATGACGAAAAAGCGGTGGTGCAAAATTCGATTGCCGTTTATGCCAAAGCGCTGAAGATGATGGAAGATCGTTACCAAGGTGGTTTGGCGAATCGCGCCGACGTCGAGCAGGCGCGCAC